>NZ_JBYTAE010000041.1:0-49866 GCF_058787875.1 Hydrogenophaga sp. FW305-3-2-15-A-LB1
CCCCGGTTTCCCCTCCACCGAGCACCGCCCAGGCACCCCTGGCGCAGCAATTCACACTGGCCAATGGCCTGACGCTGATCGTGCGGCCCGACCGCCGCGCACCCACCGTGGTCCAGATGCTGTGGGTGCGCGTGGGTGCCATGGACGAGGTCGATGGCACCAGCGGCGTGGCGCACGCGCTGGAGCACATGATGTTCAAGGGCACGCCCGACATCAAGGCGGGCGAGTTCTCGCGCCGCGTGGCCGCCTTCGGCGGCATGGACAACGCCTTCACCACGCGCGACGCCACCGCCTACCACCTGCAGATCCCCGCGCGCCGCCTGGAGACCGCGATGCAGCTGGAGGCCGATCGTTTCGCGCGCAACCAGTGGGACGACGACGAGTTCAAGCGCGAGATCGAGGTGATCAAGGAAGAGCGGCGCCAGCGCACCGAAGAGTCGCCGCGCGCCCGCATGTTCGAGGCGCTCAACGCCATGGTCTACCAGGCCCATCCGTACCGCCGGCCCGTGATCGGCTGGATGAGCGACATCGAGGCGATGACGCCCGACGACGCGCGCGCGTTCTACCGCCGCTGGTACGTGCCGGCGAACGCCGCCCTGGTGATCGCGGGCGACGTGGACGTGGCGCAGGTGCGCGCGCTGGCCGAGAAACACTTCGGCGCGTTGCCCGCCGCGGCCGTGCCCTCGCGCAAGCCGCGCGAGGAGCCCGCCCAGGCGGGGCCGCGCCGGCTCGAGTACCGCGCCGTGGCCGACCAGGCCCTGGTCGCGCTGGCGTACAAGGTGCCGCAGTGGCGCGGCGCCGAGGTGGACAACGAGACCGACCGCGATGCCCTCGCCCTGACCGTGCTCTCGGCCGTGCTCGACGGTTACGATGGTGCGCGCCTGGACCGCGCGCTGGTGCAGGGCGTGGGCACGGGCGGCAAGCGGCTGGCCGACAGCGCGGGCTCGTCCTACGGCCTCATGGGTCGGGGCCCGCAGCTCTTCATGCTCACGGCGGTGCCTTCGGCCGGCGTGACGACCGAGATGGCCTCGGCCGCGCTCAAGGCCGAGGTGGCGCGCATCGCCCGCGAAGGCATCCAGGAAGCGGAACTGCAGCGTGTGAAGACGCAGTGGACCGCTGGCGAGATCTACAAGCTCGACTCCGTGGCCAACCAGGCGCGCGAGCTGGGTGGCTACTGGATCAACGGCATGGGCCTGGACGCGGGCGACCGCCTGATGGCCCGCCTGCGCACGGTCACGGCGGCCCAGGTGCAGTCGGTGGCACAGCGTTATTTCTCCGACGAACAGCTCAGCACCGGCGTGCTGGTGCCCGATCCCTCGCGCCGCGAAGCGGCTCCTGCGGCCCCGGCCGGTCCTCGGCCCGCGCTGACGCGCCACTGAAGCGAGCCGCGTACACCATGACCCTGTTCACCCTGCTGCGCCGAACCCTGCCGGCCCTGCTCTTGCTGAGCACCCTGGGCACCGCCCGGGCCACCATCCCCATCGAACAGTGGACGCACGCCAGCGGCGCGCGCGTGCACCTCATTGCGAGTCCCTCGATCCCCATGCTGGACGTGCAGATCGATTTCGATGGCGGCCGGCGCCGCGATCCTGCGGCCCAGGCCGGCCTGGCAAGCGCGACCGCCGGGCTGCTCTCGGGCGGTGTGGCCGCGCAGCCCGGACTGCCCGCGCTCGACGAGAACCAGCTCAGCGAGGCCTGGGCCGACCTGGGCGCTCAATTCGGTGCCGGCATCACCCTGGATCGCTTCAGCGTTTCACTGCGCACCCTGACCGAACCCGATCTGCTCGACCGCGCGGTGGCATTGGCCGCGCGCCAGCTGGCCGCACCCGCCTGGCCCGAGCGCGTGTGGCAGCGCGACCGCGAGCGCCTGCTGGCCGCGCTCAAGGAGGCCGAGAATCGACCGGGCACGCAGGCCAGCCGCGCGTTCGGCCGTGCCGTGTATGGCGACCATCCCTATGGGTTCCGGGCCGATGCCAGCACCCTCAACGCGATCCGGGTGGCCGACATGCGCGCGTTCTACCGCCGCCATGTGGTGAGCTGCCGCGCCCAGGTATCGATGGTGGGGGCGGTGGACCGCGCCACCGCCGACCGCATCGTGGGCCGGTTGATGGCGGCCGTGCAGCCGCATGGGTGTTCGGCCTTGCCCGATCTGCCGTCCGTGCAGCCGCTGGCGAAGGCCGTGGATCAGCGCCTGCCCTTTGCCGCCGCGCAGGCGCAGGTGCTCATCGGCCAGCCCGGCGTGGCCCGCGCCGATCCCGACTTCTTTGCGCTCTACGTGGGCAACTACGTGCTGGGCGGTGGTGGCTTCGTCTCGCGGCTGATGACGGAGGTGCGCGAGAAGCGCGGGCTGACCTACGGTGTGTCCAGCTACTTCCTGACGGCGCGCCAGGCCGGCGCCTTCCAGATCGCCCTGACCACGCGGCCCGACCAGGCGGCGCAGGCGGTGGACGTGGTGCGAGAAGTGGTGCGCGACTTCGTCGCCAAGGGTCCGACCGAGGCCGAGCTGCAGGCCGCCAAGGACTACCTCATCAACGGCGAAGCCCTGCGGCTCGACAGCAACCGCAAGCTGCTGGACAACGTGGCCAACATCGCCTGGAACGACCTGCCGCTGGACTATCTCGACACCTGGACGAAGGAGATCGAGCGCCTGAGCGTGGCCGACATCCAGCGGGCCTTCGCGCGCGTGCTGCAGCCCGACCGCATGGTCACCGTGGTGGTGGGTGCGCAACCCTGAGGTCGCGTAAGCTCGCTGCCATGAAAAAGCCTGCCCCCAGCGCCGCGCGCGCCGCCGCGAGCGCCCCCCACGAGGTGCGCATCATCGGCGGCCAGTGGAAACGCACCAAACTGCCCGTGGCCGACCGCCCGGGCCTGCGGCCCACGCCTTCGCGCGTGCGCGAAACCCTGTTCAACTGGCTCGGGCAGGACCTGAGCGGCTGGCGCTGCATCGACGCCTTCGCCGGCACCGGGGCATTGGGCCTGGAGGCTGCCTCGCGCGGCGCGGTGGAGGTGGTGCTGGTGGAGCAAGACAGCGCCTTGCTCGCCAACCTGGGCCGCATCACCACCCAGCTCAAGGCCACGGGCGTGCGCGTGGAGCGGGGCGATGGGGTGGCGGCGCTGCGCCAGCGGGCCGGCCAGGGGCTGGATGTGGTGTTCCTCGACCCGCCCTTTGGCGACGGCCAAAACGAGGCCTTGTACGCCGCTGCGCTGGCCGCCGCGCGCCAGGCGGTGCAAGGCGACGGCTTGATCTACCTGGAAGCCCCACGGGCCTGGAGCGAGGACGAACTGGCCCAGATCGGCCTGCAGGTGCACCGGCAAGGCAAGGCCGGGGCGGTGGCCTTTCACCTGTTGCGGCCATTGCCGGCCCAGTGAGGCGCGGCGCGGGGCCCCTCGCGCATAATCTTCGGCATGAGTTCAGCCCTTGCTTCAACCGGCGGTGGTGGCCGCGTGGCGGTCTACAGCGGTACCTTCGACCCCATCACCCTGGGCCATGAGGACGTGGCGCGCCGCGCCGCGCTGCTGTTCGACGAACTGGTCATCGCGGTGGCCATCGCGCACCACAAGAAGACCCGCTTCACGCTGCAGGAGCGGCTGGACATGGCCGCCGAGGTCGCGTCCCGCATGCCGGGGCGGGTGCGGGTGTTGCCCTTCGAAGGCCTGATCATGGACTTCTGCCGGCAGCATGGCGCGACCGCCGTGGTGCGTGGCATCCGCAACCTCACCGACTTCGACTACGAAGCCCAGATGGCGGCGATGAACCGCAAGCTGAATGCGGCGGTGGAGACGGTGTTCCTGCTGCCGCAGGCCGAGTTGCAGTGCATTTCCAGCACGCTGGTGCGCGAGATCTCGCAGCTGGGTGGTGATGTGTCGCAGATGGTGAGCGGCGCCGTGGCCGCGCGGCTCGCGCCCAAGCCTTTGCAGGCCTAGGGACCGTCACCATGGCCCTGTTGATCACCGACGAATGCATCAACTGCGATGTGTGCGAGCCCGAGTGCCCGAACCAGGCCATCTCCATGGGCGAGGACTTCTACGAAATCGACCCGGCGCGCTGCACCGAGTGCGTGGGGCATTTCGACGAACCGCAGTGTGTGCAGGTCTGCCCGGTGAACTGCATTCCGATCAACCCGGACCACATCGAGTCGCGCGAGACGCTGTGGGAGAAGTACCAGCGCCTGCAGAAAGCCGGTCAGCCCTTGTCGGCCGCCGGTGACACGGCAGCCCCGCCACCCGCCTCGGCCTGAGGCGCTGGCGTGGTGGCCGGCCGCGGTGGCTTGGGCCGCGGCGGCTTGCTGGTGTGGATCAAGGCCGTGGCCTTGTCCATTTCGCCCGCGATCAACTGCGGCAAGGCCTTGAGCGAGCGATCCAGCGCCTGCGCGATCGCGATACGGTCATCGGGCGAGGGCTTCTTCAGCACCCAGTTCGCTACTTCGTTCTTGTTGCCCGGGTGGCCGATGCCCACGCGCAGGCGCCAGTAGTCGGCACTGCCGAGCTGCGCGTGAATGTCGCGCAGGCCGTTGTGGCCCGCGTGTCCGCCGCCCTTCTTGAGCTTAGCCTCACCGGGCGCCAGGTCCAGTTCGTCGTGCACCACCAGCACCTCTTCGGGCGCGATCTTGAAGAAGCGCGCGACCGAGGCCACCGACTTGCCCGAGAGGTTCATGAAGGTCTGCGGTTCCACCAGCCAGACGCTCTGGCCGCCCACGTTGGCCCGCGCCACCAGGCCGAAATGCCCACGCTCCATCTGCAGGGACACCTTGAGCAGGCGCGCGGCCTCGTCCACCCACCAGAAGCCGGCGTTGTGGCGCGTGTGTTCGTATTCCGGCCCCGGGTTGCCCAGGCCGGCGATGAGTTTGATCATGGGATCGGATTATCGAGGCGGAAAACAAAAAGGCCCGCGGGTGCGGGCCTTTCTGACAGCAGGGGCTGGAATTACTTCTTGCCCTTGCCCTTGGCGGCCTTCTTGTCGTCGGCGGGAGCGGCCACCGGTGCGGCGACCACTTCTTCCACCGGTTCCACCACGGTGGCCACGGTGATGTTCTTGCGGCCGTGCGTCACGAGCTTGACGCCCTTGGCCAGCTTGATGTCGCCGGTGTGCACGGTGGCACCCTTGGTGACTTCACCCAGGTCCACTTCGATGAACTCGGGCAGCTGGGTGGCCAGGCACTCGATTTCGATGTCGTTGAGCACGTGGCTGATCACGCACTTGTCGTTCTTGACGGCCGGCGAGTTGTCGGCGTTCACGAAGTGCAGCGGCACCTTCTTGCGCAGGCGGGTCTTGTCGTCCACGCGCTGGAAGTCCACGTGCAGCACTTGCGGCTTGTACGGGTGGTATTGCACATCGCGCAGCAGAACCTTCTGCACCTTGCCGGCGAGTTCCATGTCGAGGATGGACGAGTGGAACGCTTCCTTCTTCAGGGCGTGCCACAGGGCGTTGTGATCGAGTTCGATCGTGGCGGCCGGCGTTTCACCGCCGAAAACGATACCGGGCGCGCGACCGGTGTTGCGCAGACGGCGGCTCGCACCCGTACCCTGCTTGGCGCGCTCAAAAGCGACGAATTGCATGACTGACTCCTGTGGAGGGGTTCCGCGACCAGAACGCCTCTGTTTCAAAAAAGCCGCCCCCACCATGGAGACGACCCGCTTTTTGCTGCCTTCAGCCTCTTAGAAGAGGTTGTCCTGATCGGCAAACAAACTCATGACCGACTCACCCGAGGCGATGCGCGCGATGGTCTCGGCCATCAGCGGTGCCACGGAGAGCTGGCGAATCTTGGAGCAGGCCTGCGCGGCCTGCGAGAGAGGAATGGTGTTCGTCACCACCACCTCGTCCAGGGCACTGCCCTTGGCGATGCGTTCGATGGCCGGGCCCGAGAAGATCGGGTGAGTGCAGTACGCATACACGTTCTTGGCGCCGCGCTCCTTGAGCACCTCGGCGGCTTTGACCAGCGTGCCGGCGGTGTCGATCATGTCGTCCATGATCACGCAGTTGCGGCCTTCGATGTCGCCGATCACGTGCATCACTTCCGACACGTTGGCCTTGGGGCGGCGCTTGTCGATGATGGCCATGTCGCAGTTGAGCTGCTTGGCCAGCGCACGGGCGCGCACCACGCCACCCACGTCGGGCGAGACGATGAGCACGTCGGGGTAGTTTTTCTGGCGCAGGTCGCCCAGCAACACGGGCGAGGCGTAGATGTTGTCGACCGGAATGTCGAAGAAGCCCTGGATCTGGTCGGCGTGCAGGTCCATGGTCAGCACGCGGCTCACGCCCACGGTCTGCAGCAGGTTGGCCACGACCTTGGCCGAGATCGGCACGCGGGCCGAGCGCGGGCGGCGGTCCTGGCGGGCGTAGCCAAAATAGGGGATGACGGCGGAGATGCGCTCGGCCGAGGCGCGCTTGAGCGCGTCGACCATGATGAGCAGCTCCATCAGGTTCTCGTTGGTCGGCGAGCAGGTGGACTGGATCACGAACACGTGGCGCGCGCGCACGTTCTGCGTGATCTCGACCGTGACTTCACCGTCGGAGAAGCGACCCACATTGGCCGCGCCGAGTTGCGTGCCCAGGTGTTGGGCGATTTCGGAGGCCAGCACCGGGTTGGCGTTGCCGGTGAAGATCATGAAATCCGGGGGCTGAACTTGCATGGTGTTCCCAGCTGTCTGAACGACGGACCCAGAAGATCGCCGTCAAAAAAGGCCACCCGGGGGTGGCCGTTCCGGTGCTTGATGTGTTGAAACAGGGTGGCAGGGGAGGAAGGACTCGAACCCTCGCATGCTGGAATCAAAATCCAGTGCCTTTACCAACTTGGCGACTCCCCTACGCAGGTCGATGGTTCGGCGTGATGCCGGACAACCAACCAAAAACGTCGCAGGTTGCGCAACCACTGCCTGGGCTGTGCGCTGCCGATTCTAATCGGTGCACCAGTCGAGCAATGGATGTGCATCCATGTTGCCGCATTCTCGAACCATCCAGTCGCCGGGGGCGTCTGTCAGGTCCACTGCCTGCGGCAGCTGTGCAAACACCGCGGTTCCCGATCCGGTCATTCGCCCTCGCAATCCATGGCTGTCGAGCCATCGAATGCAATGCCCCACATCGGGACAGAGCGCCTGCGCCACGGGTTGAAGATCGTTGTGTCCGAAGGCCAGAACTTTCTGGAGATCGATCACCGCGCCTTCACGCGAGTCATTTGCAGCAAAGCCTTGGATTGTAGCAGTTTTTGTGTCGCGTTTGAGCTCAGGCGAGCCAAAGATGCGTTGGGTGGAGGCGCCCGTGGGTGGCTTGACCACGAGGAAGCGGGTGGGCGGCAGGGCCACGGGGGTGAGCTGCTCGCCCACGCCTTCCACCCAGGCGTTGCGCCCGCCGATGAAAAACGGCACGTCGGCGCCCAGTTGCAAACCGATCGCCGCCAGCTGCGACCGCTTCAACCCCAGCCCCCAGAGCCGGTTCAGGGCCAGCAGGGTTGTGGCCGCGTCCGAGGAGCCGCCGCCCATGCCGGCCTCGGCGGGCAGGCGTTTTTCCAGGCCGATGTGCACGCCGTGAGCACAGCCGGTGGCCTGTTGCAGGGCCCTTGCGGCCCGCACAGACAGGTCTTCGGCCGGCAGGTGGCCGGGCGTGAGGTCCTCGCGGCTGATCGCGCCATCGGCCCGGCGCTCGAAATGCAGGTGGTCGCACCAGTCCACCAGCATGAAGATGGACTGCAACAGGTGGTAACCGTCGGCCCGTCGGCCGGTGATGTGCAGAAAGAGGTTGAGCTTGGCGGGCGCAGGCACGTCCAGCAGGCGCCGCACGGGGGCGTGGGGGGTCATGGCTGGAAGACGACGCGCAGTTCGGCGGTGGGCAAGGGGGTGGAGCGGCGTGCCGTGATGCGGCCTTCGGCCTGGCGCGACAGATCGGCTTGCCAACCGGGCACATCGCCTTGCTCGCCGCGCAGCCAGCCGAACAGCGCCGCGACCGGCACCGCCGTGCCGCTGAGTTCGGTGGTGAGCTCGTCCAGGTTGCCGCGCCGGGTGACCTGGCCGCCCTGGCGCAACTCGGCGCTCTGGGGCGTCCACACCACGGTCGCCAGCGTGTTGCCCAGGGGCGAGGTGAGTTGCAGCTCGCCTTCGGCGGGGGCGCCGCGCAGGTCGAAAGCGGCGGAAAACGACTGGGGTGGCGCGCTGTCGACTTGAAGGGACAGGCGGCCGCTCCACACCGTTTCGCCAGGCAGTGCCGAGCGAGGCGGTGTGGCGCAAGCCGAGAGCACGGCGGCCAAGGCCAGCACGGCCAAGCGGCCCTGCAGCCTGGGCCAGGGGAAAGCCCGCACGGTCATGGTTTGACTTGCAGGCGTTTGAGGGTGGCCTGCAGGGTTTCGTTGTCGGCCGCGAGAAGCAGGCCTTCGCGCCAGATCTTCAGCGCCTGCTCGCGCTGGCCTTGCACCCACAGCACCTCGCCCAGGTGCGCGGCGATTTCCGGGTCGGGCCGTTTGCCGTAGGCGGCCTGCAGGATGGACAGCGCGCGCGCGTTGTTGCCCATGCGGAACTCGACCCAGCCCAGGCTGTCCTGGATGTAGGCATCGCCCGGCGCGAGCGAGACCGCCTTCTCGATCAGCTGTTTGGCTTCCGGCAGGCGCATGTTGCGCTCGGCCAGCGAGTAGCCCAGCGCGTTGTAGGCGTGGTGGTAGTCGGGCTTGAGGGCGATCAGCTGGCGCAGCAGGCGCTCCATGTCGGCCAGTTTCCCGGCCTTCTCGGCCATCATGGCCTGGTCGTAGATCAAGTCGGTGTCTTCGGGGAAGCGGGTGGCGGCCTCGTTGTAGACCTCGTAGGACTGCTGGTAGGCCTTGAAGTCGCGCAGCAACTGCGCTTCGGCGACCAGCTTGAGGCGCACGTCTTCGGGCCGGCGCTCGGGCTGCCCGCGCAACAGCGCGCGGGCCTGGGGCAACTGGCCCTGGCGGGCCAGCAGCGAGGCGCGCCGCATCTGGGCGGCCATGATGTCGTCGGCGTTCTCGATGCGGTCCAGCCAGGCATTGGCGGCGGGAAAGTCGTTCTGCTTTTCCGCGATCTGCGCCATCAGCAGGTAGGCCTGCGTCAGGCCGCGCGCGGTGCGCTCGTCGCCCGACTGGCGCGCCAGTGCCATGTACTTCTGCAGCGACGCCGTGGCGGGCGCCAACGCGTTGTCTTGTGCCTGCAGCGAAGCCAGCAGCAACCAGGGTTCGGCCTGGTCGGGTTGGCGCGCAGTGAGCGCTTCGAGTTGCGCACGCGCTTCGCTGTTGCGTTGCAGATCCACCAGGATGCGGGCATAGGCCAGTGCCACGGCGGTGTCGCCCGGCGTGGCGGCATTGCCGGTCTGCAGCTGTTGCCGCACGATGGCCTCGGCGTCGTTCTGCCCGCGCTCCATCAATTCCAGCGCGAGCAGGGCCGGGTAGGGCGATGCAGGATCGATCGCATGGCCTTCGCGCGCCGCCGCGAGGGCCGGGGGCAACTGGTCCTGCGCCAGCTCCATGCGGCCCACGGTGGTCCAGGCCGCCGCGGCATGGAAGGGTTGTTTGAGCGAGGGTGCCAGGGCCTCGCGCACCACGGTCGCGGCCAGGGCCTTGTCGGCAATGCGCCCGTAGGTTTGCGGAATGGCGTTGATGGTGTCGTTGCGCTCGGTCACCGGGCTGGCTTGCAGGATGGCCTGCAGCACTGGGCCGGTCTCGCCCACGCGGTTGAGCGCCAGCAGGATCTGCAGCACGAAGCGGTTGGCTTCCGGGCTGTTCGGAATTTCCTGAGCCCAGGCGCGCGCCGCGGTCAGCGCGGCCTCGCCCGAACGGGCCTGCAAGGCCACATCCACCGCGCGCCGGTACAGCTCCGGATCCTTCTGGCGGCGTGCCGCGTCCAGGATGAGCGAATAGCCCGTGCCCGGCTCACCCGCGCTGACATTGAGTTCGCCCAGCAGCAGTTGGTAGAAGAGGGGCGCGTTGAGGGCCGAATTGACCACGGCAGGCTCGCTTGCGGGGGGCTGGGCGGCGGCTGCGGGTGGCGCGGCCGGTGGGGCAGGCTGCGCGGCCGCGCCAAAAGCCAAGCCCAAGAGAACCAGGGTCGCGGTGCGGTGCAAGGTGTTCATCGGGTCATGATAATGGGAAGGGTTCAGGGGCACGGGGGTGTGACCCCAAGACCGCACCGGCGTTCCGGACCCCTGCAGAAAAACCACCCGCCATGCCCGAATTGCCCGAAGTCGAAGTCACGCGCCGCAGCTTTGCCGACCGCATCGCGGGCGCCCAGGTGCGTGCGCTGTCCCTGGGCAAGCCGCTGCGCTGGCCTCTGGGCTGTGAGCCTTCGAGCCTGGCCGGGCGCCAGGTGCGCTCGGTGGCGCGGCGCGGCAAGTACCTTCTGGTGCATCTGGACGAGGGGGTGTTGCTGTTGCACCTGGGCATGTCGGGCAGCCTGCAGTTCGCCCCCAGCCTGCCGCCGCGCGGCGTGCACGACCACTTCGAACTGTTGACCAGCCACGGGGTGCTGCGCCTGCACGACCCGCGCCGCTTTGGTGCGGTGGTCTATGCCCCGTCTCTGGAGGACGCCCGGGTGCTCAAGCTGTTGGGCGGCCTGGGGGTCGAGCCCCTGGAGATCGGCTTCGATGCAGTGAGTTTCCACCGGGCCCTGAAGCTGCGGCGCTCCGCCATCAAGCAGGTGCTGATGGCGGGCGACATCGTCGTGGGCGTGGGCAACATCTATGCGTCGGAGGCGCTGTTCATGTCGGGCATTCACCCCGCGCTGCGCGCCGATCGCCTGAGCAAGCCCCGCGCGGCGCGGCTGCACGCGGCCATTGTGTCGGTGTTGCAGCGAGCGGTGGCGTTGGGAGGCAGCACCTTGCGCGACTTCTCCAGTGCCGAAGGGCAGAGCGGCTACTTCCAGCTCGATGCCATGGTCTATGGCCGCGAGGGCCAGCCCTGCCGGGTCTGCGGGACGCCGGTCAAGGCGATGCGGCAGGGCCAACGGTCCACATTCTTCTGCCCCGTGTGTCAGAAAAAGTGACGCGCCAGCGGTGCGGTTTTGTGCCCGGGCGCCCGGCTGTCGGTCTTTCCGACCGGTCAGCTTTCTCCTGTGTGCCGATGCTATATTGACCTATTGACAGAGACACAAGGCCCATGAGCTTCAACCAGGAATTCGATCAGCACGGTGTGTGGCGCAAGCAGTTTGCCTTGCGCCTGAAGCTGTTGTCCGAATGGTTGACCGACCACGACCTCATGGAGTCTGGCGTGCGCGAGCGCCTCGACCAGCTGCATGCGCAGGTCAAGAACGACAAGATCATGGTGGCCTTCGTGGCCGAGTTCTCGCGCGGCAAGTCCGAGTTGATCAACGCGGTGTTCTTCGCCGGTTATGGCCGTCGCATCATGCCCGCCAGCGCCGGGCGCACCACCATGTGCCCCACCGAGCTGGGCTATGACGCGGAGGTGCCGCCGTGCCTGCGCCTGCTGCCCATCGAAACCCGCCTGCAGCCGCAATCCCTGCTGGACTGGCGCAATGCGCTAGAGAAGTGGGAGCGGGTCGATCTCGACGTGAACGACCCCAAGCAGCTGGCGCGCGCGATCCAGAAGGTGGCCGAGGTGCGCCGCGTGACGCAGGCGGAAGCGGCGGCGCTGGGGTTCTGGCACGACGAGGTGCCCGAAGACAACCCCTTGCCTGGCCCGGACGGCCTGATCGAGGTGCCGAAATGGCGGCATGCCTTGATCAACATGGCGCACCCCTTGCTCAAGCAAGGCCTGGTGATTCTCGACACCCCGGGCCTCAACGCCATCGGCGCCGAACCGGAGCTCACCGTGAGCCTGCTGCCGCAGGCGCACGCGGTAGTGTTCATCCTCGCGGCCGACACCGGCGTGACCAAGTCCGACCTGACCATCTGGCGCCAGCACCTTGCGGTGCTGGGCGAGGGGCGCGAGTCCCGGCTGGTGGTGCTCAACAAGATCGACACCATGTGGGACGCACTGAGCTCGCCCGAGCAGGTGCAGTTGCAGATCGCTTCGCAGCGCACCGACTCGGCCGAGATCCTTGGCCTGTCGCCGCGCCAGGTGCTGGCGGTGTCGGCGCAGAAGGGCCTGCTGGCCAAGGTGCACCGCGACAAGAAGCTGCTGGCCGCCAGCAACCTGATGGAGCTGGAGACCGCTCTGGGCGTGGATCTGCTGGGTCAGCGCCGCAAGATCCTGGGCGCGGCCGTGGCCAATGGCATCCAGGCGCTTCGCTCGGAAACCGGCCGCATGGTGCACACCCGAGCGCGCGATCTGGTGGAGCAGATCCAGGAACTCGAAGGCTTGCGCGGCAAGAACACCGGTGTGATCAAGCAGATGCGCCTGCGCATCGAGCAGGAGCAGGCCGACTTCGATGCGAGCGGTGCCAAGATCCAGGCGGTGCGCTCGGTGCACCTGCGCCTGCTCAAGGACCTGTTCGCCATGCTCAGCTCTTCCCATCTCAAGGCCGAGGTGGCGACCCTGGGCAAGGCCTTGAAGCAGCCCGGCATCAAGCTGGGCGTGCGCCGCGCCTACGACCACACCTTCGACCGCCTGCGCACCGACATGGGCAAGGCCGATCGCATGGCGGGTGACATCCAGTCCATGCTGGAAGGCAGCTTCAAAAACCTCAATGCCGAGTACGGTTTCTCGCTGCAGGCGCCCACGCCGCCGCGCCTGGGACAGTACGTGAAGGACCTCGACCTGATCGAGAAAAGCCACCTGCAGTACCTCAGCCTGGGCAACGCGCTGCGCCTGGCGCAGCCCGAGTTTGCCGAGCGCCTGGCGCGTGCGCTCATGAGCCGGCTGCGCGTGGTGTACGACACCGCGGTCAACGAGGTGGAGCTGTGGAACAAATCCGCCGCCGCCCAGCTCGACGCGCAGTTGCGCGAGCGCCGCCGCAATTTCAGCCGGCGCATCGAGGCCGTGTCGCGCATCCAGCAGGCCGCTGGTGGTCTGGACGAACGCATCCGGGAGCTGCAATCGCACCAGGCCGAGCTGAATCAGCTCGACGTCAAACTGGCCGAGCTCACCGACCACCTGTTGGCCGCACCCGAAGAAGAACCCTCCGACGAAGCGCTCGCGGCATGAGCGCCGAGGCGATTTCGGTGAACCCCGTGGGGGCTGCACTGCCCATGACTTTTGCGCCCCGGCTCATTGAATGGCAGCGCCACTCGGGCCGCAGTGGCCTGCCCTGGCAGAACACCCGCGATCCCTACCGGGTGTGGCTGTCGGAGGTCATGCTGCAGCAAACCCAGGTCAGCACCGTGCTGTCCTATTACCCCCGTTTCCTGGAGCGTTTCCCGGACGTGCGTGCCTTGGCCGCGGCCTTGCCCGATGACGTGATGGCCTTGTGGAGCGGCCTGGGCTACTACAGCAGGGCGCGCAACCTGCACCGCTGCGCGCAGGCGGTGGTGAAGGACCACCAGGGCGTGTTCCCCGACACGGCCGAGCAACTCGAGACCCTGCCGGGCATCGGTGCCTCCACCGCCGCGGCGATCGCGGCGTTCTGCCACGGCGAGCGCATCTCCATCCTCGATGGCAATGTGCGCCGGGTGTTGTCGCGCCTGCTTGCCTTCGAAGGTGACTTGGCGCAGGCCGGGCCGCAGCGCGAACTCTGGTCGCTCGCCCAGGCCTTGTTGCCGGACGCCCCCACGCGCGAGGACATGACGGCCTACACGCAGGGTTTGATGGACCTGGGCGCGACGGTGTGTCAGCGCACCAAGCCGCTGTGCGGGCGCTGCCCGGTGCAGATGGTGTGCCGCGCGCACGGGACGGATCAGATTTCGCGCTTCCCGGTCAAGACCCGCCGTGTGGCACGCCGTTTCGAGAACTGGTGGCTGTTGCTGGTGCGGGGCACCGGTGCCGATGGGCAACAAGCCTTCTGGCTGGAGCGCCGGCCCGCACCGGGCATCTGGGCCGGGCTGTACTGCCCGCCCGTGTTCGCCGATGAGCCGGCCTTGCAGGGTTCGCTGTCATCCGGGTTTGCCCGGCGGCTGCAGCCGCTCGAGCCGGTGTCGCACAGCCTGACCCACCGGGAGTTGCGCCTGCACCCCTTGCTGCTGGATCTGCGGGAAGGTCAAGGGTCTGACGGTTTGCCCGAAGGCCAATGGGTGCCCGCAGGCGCCTTGATCGACCACGGTCTGCCGACGCCTGTGCGCCAGCTGTTGTCGGCCTTGAGTTAACTCAGCTCGGCCGCCTGGCTCGCCGGCCCGGGCCAGTTGTCGTCTTCGCGGTGGCGCACGCGCGTGAACCAGTCGGGCGCGAAGGTGTCGGCCAGCCGCTCCACCAGGTACACCGAGCGGTGCTGGCCGCCGGTGCAGCCGATCGCCACCGTCACGTAGCTGCGGTGGTCGCGCAGCATCTGTGGCAGCCAGTGGCGCAGGAAGGCGGTGATCTGCTCTTCCATCTGCCCCACCTCGGGCTGGGCCGCGAGGTACGCGGCCACCGGGGCATCGAGCCCGCTCAAGGGTTTGAGTTCGGGTTCGTAGTGCGGGTTGGGCAGCATGCGCACGTCGAACACGAAGTCGGCGTCCATGGGAATGCCGCGCTTGAACGCGAAGGACTCGAACACCAGCGTCAGGGGCGCCTGCGTCGCACCGAGCAGGTCCTTGATCTGGCTGCGCAGGCGCGTGGGACGGATCAGGCTGGTGTCGAGCACGAGCGCCTGCTCTCGCAATTCGGCCAGCAGCTCGCGTTCGTGTTCGATCGCGTCGGTCAGCGCGCGGTGCTGGTCGTGGGCCTGCTTGAGCGAGAGGGGGTGCAGGCGGCGCGTTTCAGAGAAGCGGCGCACCAGCGTGTCGGTGGTGGCGTCCAGGAACACCGTGGTGAGGTGCACCGGCCGGTGGGCGCGGCGCTGCAGCTGGGCCAGGCGTTTGGGCAGGCCCGGCAGCGAGGCGGCACTGCGCACATCCATGGCGATGGCCACCCGGGGTGCCTGGTTGCTCTGCTCCAGTTCGATGAAGGACTCGAGCAATTCGGGTGGCAGGTTGTCCACGCAGTAGAAGCCCACGTCTTCGAGCGCGGTGAGCGCCACCGATTTGCCTGAGCCGGACATGCCGGTGATCAGGACCAGGTGGATCGGGGTGTCGTCAATCGGGTTCATGGCGGCGGCTGCGTTCTTCACACGGCCAGCATTTCGCGGGCATGCGCCAGCGAGATTTCGGACTGTTCGCCACCGCCCAGCATGCGGGCGAGTTCGCGCACGCGCGCGTCGGTGGCGATGGGCTCCACGGTGCTCTGGGTCTGGCGACCCACGGCCTGCTTGCTCACGAGCAGGTGGTGGTCGGCGCAAGCGGCCACCTGGGGCAGGTGGGTCACGGCGAGCACCTGGCGGTCCTTGCCGAGTTGGCGCAGCAACTGGCCCACAGTGTGGGCCACGGCCCCACCGATGCCCGAGTCCACCTCGTCGAAGATCAGCGTGGGCGCCTGGCCCAAGCGGCTGGTGACGACCGAGATGGCCAAAGCGATGCGAGACAGCTCACCGCCCGAAGCCACCTTGCCGACCGGCTTGGGTGTGGCGCCCGCGTGGCCGGCGACGCGGAACTCGACCTGCTCCGCGCCCTGGGCCTGGGGTTCTTCCAGCGGCAGCAAGGCCACTTCGAACACCCCGCCCTGCATGCCCAGCGTCTGCATGGTGGCGGTGACGGCCTTGGACAGCTTGGGGGCGGCCTTCTGCCGTTCCTTGCTGATGGCCTGCAAGGCGGTGCCAAAGGTCTTCCAGTCGGCGCGCTCGGCGCGTTGCAGGGCTTCGATGTCCAGCGCCTGATCCACCTGGGCGAGTTCGGCCTTCCATTGCGCGTGCACCTCGGCCAGCTCTTCCGGGGTGCGGCGGTAGCGCCGCGCCAGCGAGACCCAGAGCGACAGGCGCTGGTCCAGCGCCTCCAGGCTGGCGGGGTCCTGTTCGGTGTGGCGGCTGTACTGGTGCAGGCTGTGCACGGTGTCCTGCACCTGAGCGAGCGCGGCCTCCAGCGCTTCGATGGCGCTGGCGAACTGCGGTTCGATGTGGGCCTGTGCCTGAAGGGCCGAGAGTGCGCGGTGGATCAGGGCGGCGGCGTTGGTATCGTCTTCGTCCAGCGCGTTCGCGGCGACCTGGGCCGCGTCCAGCAAGCCCTGGGCGTTGGCCAGCCGGCTGTGCTGGGTATTGAGCTCTTCCCACTCACCTGCCTGAGGGCTCAGCTTGTCGAGTTCCGCGATCTGCCAGGCAAGGCGTTCGCTTTCCTGCTGCAGCGTGGCCTGTTTTTCGGTGGCGGCGTCCAGCGCCTTGCGGCGTTGGCGCCACTGTGCCCAGGCCCGGGCCGCCGGCGCGGTGTCGATGTCGGCGTAGGCGTCGAGCAGGTCGCGCACCGCATCGGCGCGCGTGAGGCTTTGCCAGGCGTGCTGGCCGTGAATGTCCACCAGGCCATCGGCCAGGGCCTTGAGCTGGGTCACGGTGGCCGCGCTGCCATTGATCCAGGCCCGACTGCGGCCCTCGGTGTCCACGGTGCGGCGCAGCAGCAGGCCGTCTTCGACGGGAAATCCCTGTTCCTCCAGCCACGGCGTGAGCGAAGCGGGGGCATCGAACTCGGCCGCGATGTCGCAGCGCGCCGCACCTTCGCGCACCACGCCACTTTCCGCGCGCGCGCCCAGCGCGAGTTGCAGGGCGTCGATCAGGATGGACTTGCCGGCGCCCGTTTCCCCGGTGAGCACACCAAAGCCGGAGCCGAGCTCCAGTTCGAGGGACTGCACGATGACGAAGTCGCGCAAAACGATGCGTCTGAGGCTCATGGGTGTAAGAGGCGCGGCGTTGATGAAATGGGAGCGCAGCCGCTATTCTGACCGGGCTTTCAGGCCCCTTCGTTCCAGTGCAGCTTTTTGCGCAAGGTGTCGAAGTAGGTCCAGCCCACCGGGTGCAGCAAGCGCAGCGCATGTTCGGAGCGGCGCACCACGATGCGGTCGCCATGCAGCAGGCTGGTGAGCGTCTGCATGTCGAAGTTGGCGCTGGCGTCGCGACCCGAGACGATCTCCACCGCGATCTCGCTGTGCGAAGGAATCACCACCGGCCGGTTGGACAGCGTGTGTGGCGCGATCGGCACCATCACCCAGCCGCCGATGCCGGGGTGGAGCAGGGGGCCACCGGCCGACAGGGCATAGGCGGTAGAGCCGGTGGGCGACGCGATGATGAGGCCGTCGGCGCGCTGGTTGGCCACGAAATGGCCGTCCACCTCCACGCGCAACTCGATCATGCTCGCCACGCCGCCCCGGTTGACCACCACGTCGTTGAGCGCCGTGGCCTCGAACACGCAACGGCCATCGCGCCAGACCGTGGCCGCCATCAGCGCGCGCGCGTCTTCCTCGAACTCGCCGCGCAGCATGGGGCGCAGCTTTTCCTGGTAGCTGTCAAAAGGAATGTCGGTGATGAAGCCCAGCCGACCCTGGTTGATGCCCACCAGTGGCACGCCATAACGCGCGAGCTGGCGCCCGATGCCGAGCATGGTGCCGTCGCCGCCGACCACCAGGGCGAGGTCGCAAGCCTTGCCCATGGCCGGCACGTCGAGCGCCGGATACTGCAGCAAGCCCGTGTTGGCGGCGGTTTCCTTTTCCAGCGAAACGTCGCAGCCTTCGTCGTGCAGGAAGTGCGCGATCTCGTCCACCGCATTGCGCGCACCGGGTGCGTGGTACTTGCCCACAATGACGACATGCGCAAAACGCAGGGGCCGGTTCCATCGGGCGGTCGTGGACCGGGTGTCGGTTGACATGCTCATTCGGAAATTACAACACAGCTTTCCTGTGGCGGAATGGCATAAAACCCTGTGCGTCGGCGGTACCGTCGGGGGCATCCGTCCTTAGAATGAAGCCATGTTGGATGACCGCGCCAAGTTGTTGCTCAAAGCCCTCGTCGAGCGTTACATCGCCGACGGCCAGCCCGTGGGCTCGCGCACGCTCGCTAGGGCCGCCGGCATGGAGCTGTCGCCGGCCACCATCCGCAACGTGATGAGCGATCTCGAGGAGCTTGGGCTGATCGCGAGCCCGCACACCTCGGCCGGCCGCATTCCCACGGCCCGTGGCTACCGGCTGTTTGTGGACACCATGCTCACGGTGCGCCGCGAAAGCCTGCCTACGGTGAGCGACATGGGTGCCCCGGGCATCGAGGCGGGGCAGCCGCATCGTGTCATCAGCAATGCCGCGCAGATGCTGTCCAACCTGTCGCAGTTCGTGGGCGTGGTCATGGCACCCCGGCGCGCCTCGGTGTTCCGCCACATCGAATTCCTCAGCCTGTCCGAACGGCGCGTGCTCGTGATCATCGTGTCGCCCGAGGGCGACGTGCAGAACCGCATCATCCACACGCAGGTCAACTTCACCCAGCCACAACTGCTGGAAGCCGCCAACTTTCTCAATGCCCATTACTCCGGCCTCACCATGGAGGCGGTGCGCGAGCGCCTCAAGACCGAGGTGGACGCCCTGCGCGGTGAGATCGCCGATCTCATGAAGGCGGCGGTCGATATCGGAGCCGAGGCCAGCGAGGCCCAGGACGAGGTGGTGGTGTCAGGCGAACGAAACCTGCTCTCCGTCAGCGAGTTCTCCAGCGATATGGGCAACCTGCGCCGCATGTTCGACCTGTTCGAGCAGAAGACCCAGCTGATCCGTTTGCTCGATGTGTCGGCCCAGGCCGATGGCGTGCGCATCTACATCGGTGGTGAAAGCCAGGTCGTGCCCTACGAAGACCTGTCCGTGGTGACTGCCCCTTATGAGGTGGACGGCCAGGTGGTGGGCACGCTGGGTGTGATCGGCCCCCAGCGCATGTCGTACGAGCGCATGATCCAGATTGTTGATGTCACGGCCAAGCTGGTTGGTAACGCGCTCAGCCACCACAAATAAGCCCCCCTACAATCCTTGGGCGGGCCGTTAGCTCAGTTGGTTAGAGCAGAGGACTCATAATCCTTTGGTCGTTGGTTCAAGTCCAACACGGCCTACCAAAAAAATGCTGCTATAATTCGAGGCTTCGCGGCTGTAGCTCAGTTGGATAGAGTACTTGGCTACGAACCAAGGGGTCGTGGGTTCAATTCCTGCCAGCCGCACCAGAACATCGTTCTAGAACAACGGGTTAGCTCCAAAAGAGCTAGCCCGTTTTTCTTTGCTGCGGGACTTTTGCGGGACTCGGAATTGATCATCAGCATCCGAGGCTCAAGTCCGTGTGCCGGCTTTCCGCAGCGCATGCTCCGCTTTCAGCGTCTGGAGGCTCTTGTTCCAGCCGTTGGTCGGCTTTGTGATCTTCTCCAGAGCTTCGTGAATCTCTCGGATCTGGGCCATGGAGTAGTGGTCCGTGACGGAGCGATTGCTGTGCCACAGGACGTCCCGCCGGGTCGACTCAATGACGCCAGCCTCACGCAGTCGCATGCCAACCGTATGGCGAAGGTCGTGGACATGCAGATCGCCCAGACCCGCCCTTGAGCGCGCTGCTTGCCACGCGCTGTTGTTCATGGCCTTGATTGGTCCAAGTTCACGGTGGCGCCAAGACATCGCGAAAACGTGGGTCGGGTGGTGCCCCCGCGCTTCCTCAATCACGGCCTGGGAAATGCTGTTGCACACCACCAGCTTTGAAGTGCGGCGCCCCTTGACGTTTTCTGGCGGGGTCTCGAAAACGGAGATGTTGAGCTCCGGCACTGGGATCTCCCAAGCCCATTGGAGATTGCAAACCACATCATCTCGCACGCCACTGTGCAGAGTAAACAGCGCCATGTCGTGAAGATGCTTCGGCAACTCCTTCAGCAAAAGCGCTTGCTCGTCCCAAGTGATCGGCCGTGGAGGACGCTGATGACCTGTCAAAGGCAACATGGTGATCAGGGGGGCAGAGACCAGCCAAGGTTTGCCCGACTCGGGATCGCGCCAAGTTCCCGCTGCCAGATTGAGGACTCGACGCACCGCGCCCAGGCTCAAATTGATCGATTTGTGTGAGATCTTTGCCTCGCGTCGAGCATCAATGAAAGGCTGCAGTGTTCCTGAATGAACTTGCTCAAGCAGAAGGTCGCCAATGTAGGGCATCACGGCCTTCAGGTGATAGCCAGATGACTCCACTGACGCCATATGCGCATTCTCTTCAATGAAGCGCCCAGCAGCTTGGTCAAAGGTAATCTGGGGGGTGGCACCATGGACGCGCGTCTGCCGTAGTGCCTCTAGTTCCCGGGTGAGCCACGCTTCTGCGTCTTCATACGATCCAAAGCTTTGGTAAACCCGAACTCCTTCGACGAACTTATCGACGACCCAGCTGCCGTTTTGCCGTTTGTAGATACCGGTTGATTTTTTTCCCATGGTGTTGCACTCGTTTTTTCTGGTTTTGTCTGCATGTCGTCGGCGCGAGCGATCTCAGTGCCGGGTGCATTGAACATTTCGTATGCGATCGCCTTCACTTCTTCGCAAAGGAACAGGAGAGAAGTGCCTTGCTTTGTTGTTCTCAGGCGCGGCCTGATGTGCGTGTCGAAGTAGTTTGGCTTGACGCAAAGTGCTTGAATGGCGTGTTGGCGGTTCATGCAATACCTAGGGAGCTCATCGTCGAAGTCGGGCCGTGGTTTTTCTTTCATGTGTAGTTCTCTCTGATCAAGATTGCATAGGTCAGTCACTTGTCAAGAGCACGGCAGTACGCAAGCGCCCCAGTGAGGCAAAGCCGAGCCTGGGCACAGACAACTTGCCCAAATGATGAAAAGGAAAAAAATGAAGAGCCCGCTTTGCGAAGAGCGGAACGGAAAATGCCTGTGTGGCCTGCGCAGAAGGCGGCCGGTGCGAAGCTGGCGCGTGAATGGCTGCTAGCTCGCGGTGATTGAAGGATTTCGCCTTCACGCACTTGCGTGCGCCGACCCGGGTATCTAGGTCAGATCAGAATCAACCAGACGACCATGACCAGTCTTTTCATTCGAGACTTGTCACAACGCTGATCTGGGCGGAGTTCACTCATAAACATCAGTGAACTCAAGTTGAAGGAAGGCATGTGCCTTCACGTACTGTCGTACGGTGACTAGAAATGTATTGTGCTGACCGAACCTGGTCAATCGATCACGACCAGTCCTGCGCGCTGGCCCTTGTCAGTGCTCGCACGCCTGCCCCAACTGTCCATCGCGTTTCACGCTGGCCCGCGTCTCATGGTCTCGGCGACGACGCCATTGCGTGTGGCCCAGGCAAGCGACAGGACGTGTTTTGCCATGAAACGGCTGGCGTGAGTCATCCGAGGAGTGCCGTCCGCAATATTCAAAACGACGATCCGCGCTGGATGGGTTGCTGCCGCGCTTGCATGCCAGAGTTCCAGAAAGGGTTTCAAGTCATCTCGGGGCCAATGTTGATAAGAAACTTCAAGTTGTGCTGGTCGCTCGTGCTCATCAGCGCTGTTACCGGGAGCTGGAGCAGATGGGTCCATCGCGATCACCTCGACTTTGCAGGTTGGGCTCCGGAACTTGACTGTGTTTGCCAGCGTGCTCGGGAGCATGGCGATGCACTCCGAAGTAGCCGGTACCGGATGTCCCAAGGTCGCAGTCGCCATGTTCACGACCAATCCGATCCTGTGGCGCGTCACTGCCGTACGAAGTTCCTGTAGCACGACCTGCCGGTCTGTGAACTGATTCACTTCGAAGTCCCGCTGAGGTGTGAACACCAACAGGATCGGATCATGCTGCTGGTTGACCAGGGCGAGCTTGCCGAGCAGCGCCTCAAGCCGCAGGGATTTTTCACGCTGCACGTCGGGGCTATGCAGCACCCCATGAGATCGATTGGTCGAAACGACCGCGACAGGACCTAAATGGCTCGGCGCAGCCGTCTGGTCAAAGGTTCCGTCTAGAACTACAGTGGCGCAGATGGCCAATGCGAGCGATCGCCCAGATACCACGCTCATCGGTGCGCGTCGCTCGCGTTCTCTGCGAATAGCGGTGACCAGAAACGCGGTCAAAACACCGGTAATCACAAATGTCAGCGGGCCCATTCCGCCTTTGCCGATGAATAGCCAACCCAAGCTCGGATGTGCCAAACCCCATCCACCCATGGGTGTGACAAGTGTGACGACCCACACGCCCAGCATGGTGATGAACCGCCTAAATGCAGTTGGGTGGTGGCCACCAGTGAGCGCCCATGCCGATGCGGAGAAAGCCAAAACCAGGCAAGCGGTCATCAGCCTTTCCCATCCATCGGTGCCCTGTGTGACTAGGAGTTCACCGATAACGTACGGTCCGAGCGCGCCAAGGTAATGGCCAGCGGAGATTGCCAAAGCTCGCATACGCGTTGGCTGAAGTCCGCACATGAAAGGCAGCACGATGCTGAGGGCGCCTCCCCATGCGGTCCCCGGCCAGGCCACATAGCCAAGTGTCAGTCCACAGACGCCAAGCGCAAGCAGATACATCTCAAGACTGCGCTTCACTGCCGTACCCCTGGGTGGCGTGGGGCTAGTAGGCCCATGTGGGAGGCGATTCGTGACAGGCCCGTCGAACCAATCAGATGGGACCGGAGGGGGACGCGAAGCTGGGACGCTGGCTCGCCAGCTCGCGCGAGATGGATCCACCTGCGATCCGCATCGTATCGGTCGAGATGAAGATCCCAGGTGTCATGGCCTGAGAGCGCGATCTCCAGCGTCAACCAGTCGCAGATTCCCTGTGTCAGTGCTTCAGATGCGGGTAACACCGCACCCACTTTCGCGACACATGCCCCTTCGATTTCGAGCACAAATTTCAGGACAGCCATGAGACGCGCGCGCTCCTGCTCACGGCGGAGCCATCGCGTTGGCCAGCCTCGTTCACTGCATGCCACCAGCAGGATGAAGCCGAGGCTCGATGCTGGGCTGTGTGCGGGTTGATGGGCTGGTAGTGCCAGCTCATGCTGAAACGTCGCACCTCCAGGCAGCGCGTGTTCCAGCAAGAAGCGGGTGGTCTCAGGTTCCCAGTGCTCAAGCTCGGCTATCCACGGTAGCCGGCGCAGGACATTTGTGCGTAAGCCTTCGGGCGCCCAATTTTGCAGGGCATCCTGAACCATGTCCCAATGTGCTGAGCGCGGCCGCAGAGCTGGGCCGTTATTGACGTCCACATGGTCCATCTCGCAGAACAGCACGGGAATCGCCAGGAGTTCATTGAAAGTTACTTTTTGGCGGTGCCGGTAGGCCAGCCGGGTCGCCGTCACGGCCAGTTGGTCCAGATCCTCTGCGGTTTGTGCGCCAGGATCCATCGCGCTCTCGCCTGTTTGAGGGGAAATGCTCCCGGTAGCCCTGGTCTGCCTTCCCTGTTGTATCTCGCTCAAACACTCCACGAGCAGTGATTGCCGTTCTTCTTTCATGGCATCCCTCCGGTCTGGACGGAGGACTGTTTCGCAGGAACCAAGTTAGATGTCTCCTGGCTTATGCTGATGCGTGATGGTTTTGTCATGGCTGCATCAGTAGTCGCTGTCCTGCCAGAGGCGGTAAAGGTGGTCTTCCTCCATCTGATCTTGAATCTGCTTGTAGGGATCGTCATCGTCGTCATCGGAGTTTGATGATCGGCCTCTCGTGCTGCTGTTGCCTTGAAACGCGATTACGACAACAAAAATCATGAATCCGAGCACCAGCCAGGTTGTGGAGTTCATACCCGAGCTCCTGTGAGGAAGGAACCTCGGCCAAGCGAGCGCCGTGGTTCCCTCGCGATGATTCGTGCAAGGGCCCAACGCAGAAAGCAAATCTGCTCTTGCAGGTTGCTAGGTTCAGGCATCGTGCGCAGCCCAAGCTCGTCGACCATGGCCTCGAGCAGGGGATCCAAAGCACTACTGGTCGCCCAGAACGAGAATGCCAGGCCGGGCCGCAATTGACGCAGCTTCTGCACGAGCAGGTTGCGTCCGCACACTGACTTTAAGAGCCAGTGGGGCGCCCTGGTCATAGATCGATTCAGCGCGGCAACGTCGAAGTGCTGTCTCAGGCTGCGGCGCCACGCCGTGGCGCGAATCGCTTCTTGGTGAGTGGGAGTCATTCGTTCCTCTTGCGTGTGATTGGTTAGACCAAGTTCGCACAAGAGGACCTGATGTCAAGGCCGGGCGCTCATTTTTTGTCGACTGCAGCTCGCCTAGCAGGCCGCTGGCAAACTGAGTACATCCGATGAATGAAATTCCTTGTGAGTGCCCCTGTCAGTCCTCACCAAACCAAGTTGCGATGCCCTTCGCAGATGCACGCTTTTCCGCAGCGCTCAGCTTGCTTTCTGAGCATGGGCGCCTAGAATATTTTGGAATGATTGCGTTCAACGAGGAGTTCAAATGACGGCGCCAGACTTGCTCAAAATATTCATGGCTGTGGGAATCTTGGTGGCCATATGTGGAATCCGTTGGCTGAACGGAGCGAGCGCCGAGCTCAAAGAGGAAATGCGGCGTGAGCGAGAGCAGATGGCTCGTGATGAAGAGTCCCTCTGAAATGTTCACATCATCTAGAACTCTTGCTGATTGAGCTGGTGGGTGATCGCGTTGCCTCTTCTTCCCACTCATGGCCCTAGTCAGGCTACAGCCTTTCTATTCTTTGTGCGTTCGTACGCTGGCGCAAACATGGTCTTAAAACTTGCAGCAAAAGGGCTGGCAACTTGTGCACCTTCGTCCGAAGGCTCGGCAGCATTGACCTGGATGTTCTCTAGGGCGCCGAGGGGAATCGATGGAGCCCGAGGAGTCAATGGGACTTCCACTGCAGCTGGCGTGGGGTGTTGTCCGAAGAGTGGTAAGCCCCCACGGTTCATGACTATTCGGAACTGGTAGCCCAGATGAACCAACTGTAGGATCTCCATGTTGAGTCCTGCTGGGCTGATCCCCTTGAGATAGTCCAGGACCCCGACCCCATCGGGGGGAATGGTTAGCCGGACCCGCAGAACTTCGCCAGGATTTTTTGATCGTTTTCGCTGCGTCATTGTGTGCTCCGTTTGATCAACGGTTTGCGGAGGCTTCGTTCGCAGAGTAGTCGGCCACTACTTGGAAACCGCGCACGTTGGAGAAGGTTGAG
This sequence comes from Hydrogenophaga sp. FW305-3-2-15-A-LB1, assembly GCF_058787875.1. Lineage (NCBI taxonomy): Bacteria > Pseudomonadati > Pseudomonadota > Betaproteobacteria > Burkholderiales > Comamonadaceae > Hydrogenophaga > Hydrogenophaga sp. FW305-3-2-15-A-LB1. Next base: position 24,892 of record NZ_JBYTAE010000041.1, read on the forward strand.
CCACCATCCATCTTCAGGCGACGGCGCAGCTCAGGCGCATGTGCGCGGAGAAACTCAAAGAACACCGCGCCACCGCCGCCACAGACCAAAACGTTGTCGAAGTCGTTCAAGGCGCCTGCCGTGTTGAGCATCGCCTCATATCCACGTCGAAGGACCTCGTTGATGGCACCCTTGTAGCGGGCCATTTCGTAGTCCTCGCCACCAATGCGAACGGTTTCACGGTTGTCGCGGATGGCCATGTCAATCGCCTGAATGACACCGTACTGGTTCTTCAGGTCCGGATGGATCGCTTTGGCCACCTCGTACGCACACGCCAGCATCGACTCTGGATGAGCACCCGAGCGTTCGTAGTTGGGTACCTTGTCGTAGGCCGCCAGAAAGTCAATCGTTCCGCCGCCCACGTCGACCACGAGATTCCACCCGCTCATCTCGAAGTCCTTGTGTGTGAGGCCGTAGTAGTAGAGGGCTCCGAGGGGTTGCACCATGACGGAGGCGTTCAGCACCGTTACGTGCCTTGCACCCACTTCAATATCTGGGCTGGTCACGGCGTGCCGACCGATGACCAGCTCGCGCAGGTGGTTCTCGTATTCGTCAAAGGTGTTGAGGGGGAGTCCTACGGTCAGGTGCTGAATCGTCATCTCTTTCGGATTGCCTTCATCGACCAGCATGTAGTGCATAGCCCCCCGCATGAGCGCGAGGTAGGAGGGAGAGGTGCAGTAGTCCTTCATGACGTGGCGTGGCTGGAGCCCCTTGAGGTGCATCTCGACCCCACGACCGGCAAAGTGTGGCACCCCATCGATTTCGCTGATGCATCCGTCGGCCCCAAGGGTGCCGGGTGCATGTCGGAAAGTGGCGCCCGCCCGCAAGGTGGCGGTGATCGACGGAAACAGGTCCGCATGGATGATCGGGACACCTCGTGCCACCTTGTGGCCACAGGTGAACTTGGTATTGGCGTAGCCCACGTCGATGGCTCGTGCGGGAACAGTGATCAGATGTGCGTCGCGTTTCATAGGTCTCTCCAGGTTTCTTGCCTGCACAAAATTGTGCTGCTGGGAATTCTGTTGGGGCCTTCGCACCTCTGCAAGCGATGCGGACCAGTTGTTGGCCACGGGAGGCCAAGTCGGGCCAGTGCAGGCCACAAACTGCAACTCTTGCGAGGCGACCCTTATCCACGCTGTTGTATTGGCCAGGGTGGGCCACCCGAGGCCATTGGCGACCACAAAGTGTTCGCGTGGGAGGCGGGTCCCTACAACAAGTCACAGTAGGGGCCGCAGGAGGCCATGGCAGGCCAGTGGCGGCTTCGACGCACATTGCGCGCGCGGGGCTGAAGCTGGTTTCTTCGAAGGTGAGGCCACGGGTGGCCATGGACGGTCACAACGTGTGGGTCAGCCAAAGAATCGCACCTCACTGCGGCGTGAACCATCTTGTCGAAACGCGCAATCAGGTGGCTCCATTTATGTAGGGAGCTAGGAGCAGGGCTGCCATTTCTTGTTTCCTCAATCGACGGATCGTTTTGCGCGTTCAAGTGTCGTGTTGACGGCGAGATATCAACAGGGCACTTTCAAACAACCCACTTGGGGTGTCTGCAGGAGTGGTGGCAACCAGAGTGATATGAAGGCTTCTGATCTGAAAGGACTTTTTTGCCCGTTGGCATGAGTGACACGCTGCGGGAGAGTGTTTTGCCATCTGTGGACAAGGGCTCGGGCAGACTGCGTTGAGCGGTACCTATCCCCAACTGGTCCGCATCACAAGACAAGACTGCAAACAGCATCTACTATTCGCTCACCTGTACCTCTGGTACTTAGACATCCCAGTGATGTCCCACTCCCTACACAGGGAAAACCGCTAACCGACGCTTCACCATGAGTGTCCTAAGGCAACAAGCCGACTTCCCACGTTGGAAGTCGCAAACCAAGACGGTGCTCTGTATGGAGCGCCGCAAAACAGGTCGAATAACGACCAGCTGCTGAGCCCGCGACGCGGTTCAGAAGTGGCGACCCCGAATGGGGACTGCCCACAGCAAGCCAACCAGGCCTTCCTTCTTGGAAGCCGCCAGCCAACGCTCTGAGCTACGGAGCGGGTGCGGACGCGTAAGCGTATAGATCAACTCACGTTTTGACTTTGCACTGACGACTACCTGCGGGTGGTTCGTCACAAGTACCTCCCGCCTGGCGCGTTTGCCGGGAGCCCTCAGGGCCTAAAAAGGGGCAGGTTGGACAAGCTGCAAAGGACAACGCCGCCAAATCAGTCTGGCGGTGAAGTGAGTTCACCTGGGTAGTGAATAACTGCTCTGGTCTAGCCTACCCACAAGGCTCTGTCTGAACAAGACAGTACCCCCCCGACGATGTCCATGCGTCGGGGTGCCCATCAAAAAAGGATGGGGGTCACACGGGGATTCCACCTGTGCCGACAGGACAGCTTGCTAACGAAAAACGGAAACCACCGAAGACTGACGTGCCTTGCCCAGGGGCCTTGTACCGGGCGACCAGTAGCAAAAAGACAAACGAAAAGCCAGAGCGATCTGGCGGTTTGGGCCTGCCTGAAGGTTTAGACATGCGGGTGCGTAGGGCGCCCGCAGGTGTTAGCCCTCATCACGACGCAAGTCACAACAGGAGAAAGAGAAATGGCGAAAAAATCTGGCAATGGTCGCGGAAAACGTCGCGAATCCCGAGCGAAGTCGCGTGCCGAAACACTCACCACGGGAGGGCCGGGAAGCGAAAATCCACGCGCGCTAGAAGCGATCAAGGCACATCCCAACGACCCGTTGCGGCAGATGGTGTGTTTCCTGCGGAACCTGGCCCTCAAGTCTTCAACCGGCCGCAAGCGCAACGTCGGGGAGAAGACGCTAACAGCGTTCGGAAGCACCATGAAGAATCTGATCCAGGATTTGAGAACGCTGAACATGCCCATTCAGCGCATTGACGAAATCGGACAGCGTCACGCTGTGGCGCTCACTGCATACTGGGCCAACGAACTGGGTCATACGGCAAAAACGATCACCAACAAGCTGAGCGTGATTCGTAAGTTCTGTGAGCTCATCGGCAAGATTGGTGCAATTCCGAAGCGGGAAGAGCTTTACGAAGCACTTGCCGCGAAAGGCGTGGACAAGGCCGCCGTCACTTGTGCGCAGGTGACCCATGGCAGCAAGAGCTGGAAGGCTGCCGGGGTGGATGCCCAAGCGATCATCGAAGTTGTCGCGATCGAAAACCCTCAGGAGGCCATCCTGTTTGAGCTCGAACTGAACTTCGGCTTGCGTGTCAAAGAAGCGCTGAGCTTTCGCCCGCGTGAGGCCGAGCGCCGTGATGGCATTGCAATCAAACTTGGCACGAAGGGTGGCGCGGGCCGCTTTGTGCCCTTCATGAAGGATCCTGTGAAGCAAGCCAAACAGCGCGATGTTCTTGAGCGCGCGCGCGCCTGGGCTGATGAGCACAACAACAAAGGTGAGATGGGCTACGAGCGCATGACGATGGAAGAGGCGCGGACCAAGTACTACCACGTGCTGCGCAAGTACGGCATCAACCAGAAGGCTATGGGGGTCTCGAGTCACGGCCTGCGTCACCAGTTCGCAGCAGACATGTTCGAAGACATCACCGGCCACCGCCCGCCAGCTGAGGGTGAGGAGACGCCAGCGTGGTTCAAACAGAACCGTGAACTGGTTGACCACGCGTACAAGAAGGTGTCAGAGGCTCTGGGCCACTGGCGCAAGGACATCTCCACGGCCTATCTCAGCTCGGTCTCCATGATGAGCAAGCAGCAAAAGCTGCGCATCGAAAAGCGGATCGAGATGTTTCAGAACACGCCCGGCGTCGCCACGGGTTTGCTGATGCTTGGTGTGGAGCGTGCGTGGCTGACTGGGCGTGCCGCATTGGGTATCGACATGCCCCACAGCGAGCGCATCGTTCTCACCGTTAACCTTGACGAGGGCGTCAAGTTGGACGTGCTCAAAGATGTCCACGCGCTGCTTCAGAAGTTGCTTCCTGGCCGCGTTCTCGTAGCCCCGCTCTTGGGCGGCGGCGTTCAGCCTGAGAACGGTGTTGAGGTGTCTCTGCGCTGATGAAGAAGGTGGGCAGGTGCAATCCTGCCCACCGTATGGTGATGCACGATGCCTAGTTCTCAGAGCGCATTTATTCGACCTAAAGCGGGTTCTTTAGGCCGCGTGCTGTTCAATGAGCGACAAGACTTCACGCTTGCCCATTGCAATCTTCCCCAGAATTTCAGGAACACGTGCAGCTCTTGGCGCGGCGCCGCCTGACTCCCATTTCCAGATTGACAAGGCTGAGACTCCCAGCAGTTGCCCCATTTGTTCCTGGGTGAAGCCGAGTCGGGAGCGTTGGGCTTTCAGACGCTCCGCAGTGAACGTCACTTTACGGCCTGGTTTCCCCCGGGGTGTATCGGGAGATGGTTTGGTCGTCCGTGAAGGTTTGGCCAAGGAGGCTGAGGAGGAGGGCGCCACGCGCAACTTCTCCAGTTTTTTCAGACTCGACTGAAGCGACTTGACCTCTTTCTTCAAGGCCGAGAGGTCGGAACGCTGGGTCGTGCTGAGCTTACGCAGCGATGTGATCTCCTCGCGCAGTTCCTTGCGGGCCACGCGGGCGATCTCTTTTTTGAGGGTTTCGGCAAAGGTGGTCATGCCCGCATCGTACGACAGAGCCCGCGCTGCATCCCATACTTGTATGAAAGCCGGCGCATTTTTCTCGCCGGCTAGTCGGTATTGATAATGGGTGTTTTCAACACCAATTCGTTTGGGCGCCCTGAATCTGCACCTTGGTCGTATCTGCGTTGTGTGCCGCTATCGATCGACTCGACTTAGGTCCGAGCGGCAGCGTTGGCCCGAGCCTGCACCTGGGCGCAGGCCTGCATCAGTTGATCGAAGGGCAGGGCATCACCCACCATGACCTCGTCCTCCAGCATCTTGGCGTAGTCAGCGGCCAGCGCGTCTCGTGCGCCCCCCTCGGGCACGATCCGCAACGCGCCCAGGACGGCGAAGGTGTAGTTGATGGTCTTGTTGTCGGCGGCCTTCTCGCTGAAGAACCAGGACTTGTGTTCCGCTACCTCCCGAGCCACGGCGCGATCAGCAATCACAGCATCAAAGTGTTCACTGCGCATGATGGCCGCCAGGTCGTGCCAATGGCGCGCGTACCGCTCACCTCGGATTCGTCCCTGCGCGCAGTAGACGTGTGTCGCTGTCGCCTTCTCCCAAAAGGTCCGTGCCACACCCATCACCTGCGGCAGTGCCTGGGGGAACGACACGCCATCGACATGACCGGCCATGTCGCAGGTGATGGGGAGCACGCCATGCGGCTCCCCAGTGGCGCGGCCACCAAACTCCAGCGTGATGACGGGTGAAACATACCCAGTGCCCTGCTTGATTGCCGGGTAGTGCAGTTGGAGTGTGTCGTGCTCCGCGCCTGCGATTTCCAGCGTTGCCTCAAGTCGCTCGCGCTCAAGCGCTGCCTGCAGATGGGGCTGTACGGTCGATCCGATCCAGTCGGGGAGCCGATCCCTGACGGCCTTGCTCCATTTGCTGGCCTGGCTGCGGCTTGCCGGGAGAAAGTACCCGTCACCGGTGAGATCCGGGATCAGTTTGCGGATGTCCTAGGTGAGGTCGATGTCCTCGGAGAACCGCTCGATGATCTTGTACGCCTTGGACAGCGATGTGCCACCCTTGAAGGTGAGGTCGGCTGCAAACGGCGATTCAAACAAGACGCCGAGCGTCCAGACGACCCACAGGTCCTTCTCCAGCAGATGGGCAGGTCTGCCCGTCCTCGCCCGGGCCTGCTCCAGAACTTCGTTCTGGTCCTCCTTGTTCAAGTCGAAGTAGCGCTCAGCCACGCAGCGTCTCTTCGCCGATGGCCCTGGCCATCCAGGAGGGCAACGCCGCTCGGGCCGCAGTCAGTGCCTGCCACTCGGCGGGCGGCAGCGTGCGATGCAGGGTGCTCAGCGATTCGCTCACGTGGGAGGGCCCCATCCAGGCCAAAGCGCGCACGGCGGAGCCGGCTGGACCTGGGCCAAGCGCCAGCATCCAGCGAGGTGCGTGTTTCACCATGACCTCGGAGCGGCCGAGCTTGAGATGGTGGGTGCGTCCCGAGGTCAGGTACACCTCGCGAATCGGCACCTGTTGGGTCAGCCCCAGTGCATTGGCCGCATTGGCTCCGTGAGGCGACACGACCTCGCCATGTTGGGCGGCCAGGGCCTGGACCACTTTTTCTGGTGAGGGCGCACGCGTTCCGAACCGGCTGGACACAGGCATGACGTACGTGCCCCGCGCCACACGCAACAGCTTGCCCTCTTTGGTGAGGCGAGACAAAGCCTGGTCGACCGCATCGCGGCTTCCCATGTGCAGAAACTCCTTGGGCGACAACACGCCTCCCTCGGGCAGGGACTCTGCGTGAAGCAGGATGAACTCAGGGAGCGTGACCATAGTGAAACCAGTTTATCAGAAAGGAGTTTCAGTTTCTGACACCAAGAATATCGTTTCGTTGTCCTGAAAGCTGCTTGCGTTTCGGTGGGCCGTGCAGCGACGGGGGTGCTTTGGATGCTGGCCATCCCACGTTTGGCGGCTTTGATCGGGCTGCGCAGCCGCCCCAGTGCCAGCCCAGTCACTGCGGCAGAGACCTGCTCATCAAGCGCCTCCGACCATTTCCCTCGCCCACGATGGAGATGATGTGCACGACTTCGTTGCCTCAATGGCTGCAAGCAAGTGTCTGATCGGGCAATGGGATACTTTGGCAATATTCGCAGCCCAAGGTTGGACCCCATCGAAATTGCGACCATGACACCTGTTGAAGGATTGAGCCCGTGAGTGGACCGCTGTGAACCACGCCACCCTCGTCACGCTCCGGGACCGCCACCCCGCCTGGAGGTTGCTGGCCTCGCCGCATGCGCCGCTGGTTGCCAACTTCCTGCACCGGGTCTTCGTGGCGCCGAACGAGCGCGTCATCAGCGAGGCCGACCTGGCCGAGGCACTGGAGGACGAACTTTTTGTCTTGCGCGAGCAACTCGGATCCGAGACCTATCCCAAAGGTGCTTCGGAGTACCTCAACGACTGGGCTGCTGCCGACAAGGGCTGGCTGAGAAAGTTCTACAAGCCCGGTACCGACGAGGCGCAATTCGACCTGACACCGGCCACCGAGAAAGCCATTGCATGGTTGGGGTCGCTCACCGAACGGGCGTTTGTGGGAACCGAGTCACGCCTGCTGACGCTGTTTGCACTGCTGGAGCAGATCAGCGCTGGCACCGAGATTGATCCGATCAAACGCGTCGACGACCTGCGCAAGAAGCGGGATGAGCTCGATGTGGAAATCGCTCGCGTTCTGGCGGGCGATGCGCCCGTGCTGGACGACACTGCGGTCAAGGACCGCTTCCAGCAGTTTCAACAGATCGCCCGAGAACTGCTCTCCGATTTCCGCGAGGTGGAGCACAACTTTCGCCTGCTCGATCGCAAGGTGCGCGAGAAGATTGCTCTCTGGGAAGGCTCCAAAGGAGCGCTGCTCGACGAGATCATGGGCGAGCGCGATGCGATTGGCGACTCGGACCAAGGCCGCAGTTTCCGCGCTTTCTGGGACTTTCTCATGTCCAGCAGCCGTCAGGAGGAACTCTCAGCGCGGTTGGATCAGATACTGGCGCTACCCGTGGTGGCTGCGTTGAAACCCGAGCCGCGCACCCGCCGCGTGCACCACGACTGGCTTGAAGCCGGCGAACACACGCAGCGCACCGTGGCTCAGTTGTCGCAACAGCTGCGCCGTTTTCTGGACGACCGGGCCTTTCTGGAGAATCGGCGCATCCTCGACTTGCTGCACGGCATTGAGAGCAAGGTGCTGGCACTGCGGACTGCTCCCCCCACCGTTGGCTTGATGACGATCGATGCGATGGGGGCAGACGTTGAGCTGCCACTGGAACGACCCATGTTCACGCTGAGTGTGAAGCCGCGTCTCGCTGATCTCGCGCTGGAGGTGGACCCAGCAGAAGGCGACATCGACACCGCTCGATTGTTCGACCAGATCGTTGTGGACAAGGCGCGCCTGCGTGCAACGGTCCAGCAAGCGCTTCGAGTGCGGGCGCAGATCACGTTGCGTGAGTTGATCAACGACGAGCCACTACAACAAGGACTGGCCGAATTGGTTGCCTATCTGGAGTTGGCCCACGACGGTGACGTCGTTGGCGGTGGCGCAGCATCAGTGGATGGCTTGCGTGCTGTTGTTGACGACACTGTTGAAGAGCCCATCCGGTGGATGGCGAGCAATCCAATGGGTGAACCGGTGACGCGCGAGGCGCGTCTGCCCCGTGTGATCTTCACGCGATGACGTCCGTCGTCGTGGCTTGGAAGGGAGAGGAACATGACTGAATCGCTGCACGAGAGCCCGTCGGAGGGTGCTCCACTGGCCACTTTGCCGGCTGTGCCCGAGTTGACGCAACTGATGGTGCACCTGCTCAAGGGAGTGCTTTACCGTGAGGATGATGAGCGGTTGTGGGCGAGCTTCTTTCGTTTGCAGGCGCGGGTGCGAGAACAAGCAGCGGTGCTCCTGCTCGACCTGGTTCTTGATGAAGCCGAGGGTTACGCATTTCTCAAGAGCCGCCCCGACCCAGACGAGTCGGAGGGCGTACCTCGGTTGCCCCGGCTCGTCGCGCGGCGCCCCCTGTCCTACCCGGTGAGCTTGATGCTGGCGTTGCTGCGAAAGCGCATGGCAGAGTTCGACGCCGGAGGAGGCGACACCCGCCTGGTTCTATCGCGCGACGAGATGTCCGAGCTGATGCGGGTGTTCTTGCCTGATGGGACGAACGAAGCTCGGCTTATCGATCAAGTGGACGCAACCATCACGAAGGTGGTCGATCTGGGCTTTCTGCGTCGGCTCAAACCCGCAGCCGGCAGCGGGCTGGACAGGGGGAACTACGAAGTGCGGCGCATTCTGAAAGCCTTTGTCGACGCGCAGTGGCTGGCCGACTTCGACGCGCGGTTGGAGGTTTACCGCACGGCGCTGGCCGGCGCTGTCCCTGGCAAGCCCCAGACCGAAAGGGCGGCCGATGCTTGAGTCGCCTTCGCTGTCACTGGATTTTGTGGACGACAACACCCGGGTAGGATTTCGCTTGCATCAACTGGAGGTGCTCAACTGGGGCACCTTCGACAAGCGGGTCTGGCGATACAACCTCGAAGGTCGCAACGGCCTGCTCACTGGCGATATTGGTTCGGGCAAGTCCACATTGGTCGATGCCATCACCACGTTGCTGGTGCCTGCGCACCGCGTGGCTTACAACAAGGCTGCAGGAGCGGATGCTCGCGAGCGCAGCCTGCGCTCCTACGTGCTTGGTCACTACAAGAGCGAGCGCAACGAGGTCACCGGTAGCGCCCGACCCGTGGCGCTGCGCGATGCGTCAAGCTATTCGGTCATCCTGGGCGTCTTCCGCAACGAGGGTTATGACCAGGCGGTGACCCTGGCCCAAGTGTTCTGGTTGAAGGATCCTCAAGGCCAACCCGCTCGCTTGTTCGTGGCAACCGAGCGAGCGATGAACATCGCTGAGGACTTCGCCCACTTCGGCAGCGACATCTCCGCCTTGCGCAAAAAACTGCGCGCTTCGGGCTGTGAGTTGTTCGACAGTTTTCCGCCTTACTGCGCCTGGTTCCGTCGCCGTTTTGGTATTGAGCACGAGCAGGCATTGGAGTTGTTTCACCAGACAGTCTCGATGAAATCGGTGGGCAACCTCACCGACTTCGTGCGCAGCCACATGCTGGAGCCGTTTGATGTCGGCAGCCGCATCGAGGCCTTGATCCGCCACTTTGACGACCTGGACCGCGCCCATCAAGCGGTGCTCAAGACCAAACGACAGGTTGAGCTGCTGACACCCCTGGTCGAGGACGGGCGTCGCCACAGTGCCTTGGACTCGGAAATCCAGGGCTGGCGCGATGGGCGAGACGCCCTGCACCCGTATTTCGCAGGACTCAAGGTGGAGCTGTTGGATCGGCGGCTGGAGCTGCTTGAAGAGGACGCCTCCCGGTTTGATGTCCAGCTCGAACGTTTGGGCGCCCAGCGCGATACCGAGCGATCGGAAATCGCGAAGCTGGAGCGAGCCTTGCGTGAGAACGGTGGCAACCGCCTGGAGGAGCTGGCCGCCGACATTCGCCGCTTGGAGCAAGAAAAAGCTCAGCGCCAGCAGAAGGCCGATCGCCACATCACATTGCTGGCTCGCATTGACGAGATATCGCCAACCGACGAGGCAATGTTTCTCGATCAGCAACAAGCCATCGCTTCTCGCGCGGAAGGCTTGCGCGAACGCATCGCAGACTTGGACAACCGCGAGCGCGAGGAGGATTTTGCGTTTCGCAAGGGACGTGAAGAGCACACAGCCTTGTCCGAGGAGATCGACAGCCTTCAGCGGCGCAGGAGCAATATTGATGCTGCCCAGGTTCGCATCCGTGATGCGTTGTGCGCCGCACTCTCGATTGACGAAGGCGACCTGTCTTTCGCGGGTGAGCTGATCCAGGTGCGCGAGGACGAGCGCGAGTGGGAGGGTGCCGCGGAGCGGCTGTTGCGAGGCTTCGGCGTCGCGTTGCTGGTGCCGGACGCGCACTACAAGGCTGTTGCGGAATGGGTGGACAGGCAGCACCTGGGCGCGCGCCTGGTGTATTTCCATGTGCGACCGAAGAAGCCTGGACAGGGTGCCAGCCTTCATCCGCAGTCGCTGGTGAGAAAGCTCGTCGTTAAACCCGATTCGCCGCACTACGAGTGGCTGGAGCAGGAACTTCGCAATCGTTTTGATGTGGCCTGTTGCGATTCGGGGGAGCAGTTTCGCCGCGAGACACGCGCCATCACACGCTCGGGGCAGATCAAGGATCCGTCAGGCCGCCACGAGAAGGACGATCGCAGCCGCATCGACGACCGCAGCCGCTACGTGCTGGGCTGGAGCAACGCTGACAAGTTGCGGGCCTTGCGTGACCAGCGCGAGCGCCTGGAAGACAAGCTTGCCACACTGGGCCAGCGCATGGGTGAGATTGGCGATGCACGCTCGGAGCTGAATGGCCGACTGGAGACGCTGGCCCGCCTGGAGGAGTTCTCGCGATTCGCAGACATCGACTGGATGAGCCTGGCGCGACAGATCGCGACCCTCGCAGAGGAGCACGTGCGACTTGAAGCTGCGTCGGACACCCTGCAGGAGCTGGGCCGCCAGTTGAAAGAGGTTCAGGTCAGACTGAGCGAAACAGAGACCAAGCATGGCGATGCGTTGGGCAAGCGCGGCGAAGTAAGAGCCAAGCACACGGCGGCCGAAGATTTGCGGAATCTGGCCAGTGCTGTCTGTGATGCCGTGCCGCTCGATGGCTCCCGGGTTGATCGATTGAACGACTGGCGAGTTCAGGCACTCGGCGAGCATCAGCTCTCCGTGGAGTCCTGCGACAACCGCGAGCAGGACATGCGTCGATGGCTGCAGGAGCGCATCGACGCGGAGGACAAGCGCCTGGCACGTTTGACCGAGCGCATCGTGAACGCCATGCGTGGCTTCAAGGAGGAGTTCAAGGCAGAAACGGTCGAGATGGATGTGAGCCTGGCAGCGCTGCTCGAGTACGAACGGATGCTTGATGGTTTGAAGAGCGATGACCTGCCGCGGTTTGAAGCCCGCTTCAAGGAGCTCCTCAATGTCAACACCATCAATGAAATCGCCAACTTCAACGCTCAGCTTGCCCGCGAGCGGGAGACGATCAGGGAGCGCGTTGACCTGATCAATCGATCACTTCAGGTCATCGACTACAACCCCGGTCGCTTCATCGTACTGGTGGCGCAGCCCAGTCCTGATGCGGAGATCCGTGACTTCCAGCAGGATCTGCGTGCCTGTACCGAGGGTGCGCTCACGGGCTCATCTGATGAGCAGTATTCGGAGGCCAAGTTCTTGCAGGTCAAAGGGATCATTGACCGATTTCGTGGACGAGAGGGACTGTCGGATGCCGACCGGCGCTGGACCGCCAAGGTGACCGACGTGCGCAACGGATTCTTGTTTTCTGCAAGTGAGCGTTGGCGTGCTGACGGTGTGGAGCACGAACACTATTCCGACTCGGGTGGAAAGTCCGGTGGGCAGAAGGAGAAGCTCGCCTACACCGTGCTGGCCGCGAGCCTGGCCTACCAGTTCGGGCTGGAGTGGGGCGCCGTGCGTTCGCGGTCGTTTCGCTTCGTCGTCATTGACGAGGCGTTTGGGCGCGGCTCGGACGAGTCGGCGCAGTACGGACTTCGCTTGTTCCAGCAACTCAATCTGCAACTGCTGATCGTGACACCACTGCAAAAGATCCACATCATCGAACCTTTCGTGGCCAGCGTTGGCTTCGTCCACAACGAAGGAGGGCGGGATTCCAAGTTGCGCTGCCTGTCGATCGAAGAGTATCGCGCGCAGAAAGCGGAAATTCAGGGAGAAAGCCAGATAGCAGGAAGCGCCGAGATCAGAGCTGCTGGAGGCGCGGTGAAATGAACTGGACGAACACGGCAGACCTTCGCGCCCAGGTTCAGCGCTTGTGGGATCGAGGGGACTTGCTGCGATCTTCGGTTTCGAGTTCTGTGATCTGGCCCGTACGTCTGTCGCTGAAGGTGCCCAGCGCAGGCGATCTCTCTGATCGCTTCGAGGCCGTGCGGGACTGGTTGAGTGCCTTCGCCGCCACTCCTCATGTGCGGATTGAGTGGCGAGATTGGAACCATCGGGTACAGGGAAGCCAGCGTCTGCCGTCTGCCGTTTGGATCGACACACTTCAGTCGGCGTTGGCTTTGATCGGCAAAACCAGTCAGGCACAACGCTTCGAGGCGATGTGGCAACGGACCGCGATCGCGCAACCCCGGCTGCTGGATTGGATGTCCCGGCGTCCGCTGCAGGCTCTGGATCTGATCGATCGGTGGGATCGCCTCTTGGCGGTTGTTGATTGGCTGCAGGCCTATCCACGTCCCGGCGTCTACCTGCGGCAGGTGGACGCGCCCGGGGTGGACAGCAAATTCATCGAGGCCCACCGGGGGGTGTTGACCGAGCTGTTGGACTTGGCGCTGCCGCCCGAGGTGATCGACAACAGTGCGAGCGGGACATCGCAGTTCGCCCGCCGTTTTGGCTTCCTGGACAAGCCGGTGCGGATCCGGTTCCGATTGCTCGATCCAACCCTGCCCAGCTTGTCGGGTTGCCAGGGGTTGCCGGACATCACGCTGGACGCTTCGAGCTTCGCTGCGCTCGCGCTGCCTGTTGATCACGTATTCATCACGGAAAACGAGACCAATTTTCTCGCCTTCCCGCCGGTGGCGAGAGCCATCGTTGTGTTTGGTGCGGGCTACGGCTGGGAACCGTTGGCGCGCGCTGCATGGCTGCACCGAAGCCACTTGTACTACTGGGGTGACATCGATACCCATGGCTTTGCCATCCTTCATCAGCTGCGTGGCCACTTTCCCCACGCATTGTCTTTCCTCATGGACCGCGAGACGCTGCTCGCACATCCTTTGCAATGGGGCGAGGAGACTGAGCCTGCACGCCACGAGCTGTCGAGCCTGACGGTGGAGGAGGCTGCGGTTTATGACGAGCTGCGCTTCGATCGCATCCAACCCAGGTTGAGATTGGAGCAGGAGAGGATCGGATTTGGGTGGTTCTCAGTTCACCTCAACCGTATGTCCTCGGAGTTGCAGAGAACGACGTCACAGTTCTCGTGAGGTTGGTGCTGATCTCGATGACCCGGCCTTCTCAGCCGATTTGGGGTGGCAGGGTCTTGGCCTTGACGTCCATGGCCCACCGATGAAGCGAGTGGGTTGGCCAGCGATGACCGACAAGAAAATCTGTCCTGGGTCTCTTGACTCCGATGCTTTGTTTGAGATTCTGAAGAGAGGCAGCCGAGTGCGCCTCTGTTCATAAACCAACCAAAGCAATTGACCACCATGAGAATCATTTCCTCCTGCCGCTCGAGCCTGACCACATTGGGCGTCGCAGCTGTGCTGAGCGCATGTGGCGCTGGATCGAACGGTTACCCCTCCTCAGAAGACGTTAAGGCGTGGCACTCCAGGACGGCTAGCAATGGCTACGTCAAGCTGCGCACAGTTGAAATCACGGACCTCGACTGCACAACCCCATCCAGCAAGGAGATGGAGCAACTGACCCGTGCGGCTGCCTTCATGGGCTCAAAGGCTGAAGAGGCGATCAAAGGGGCCGTCAAATGCAGCTACACAGTCAACGCCTCGTTCAGCGGAGTTGACAAGCCGTTTCTCAAGACCGAAGGCTACGAGGTGAATGGTCTCAAGCTCAAGAACCAAGGGTTCATGCGTGTGCCCAAGGGCGACGGCCTCGAGTGGCAGGGCAGTACACGTCGGCTTCCAAAGACGGCGGGGTGACCGGGTGCTTTGATGCAAGAGTCGTCCTCGCTTTCCATCCGCAGCCTCGAAGAGCGGCCGGCATCATGGCCGTGCTACAGGTCAGTGATAGTCGTCTTCAAGTTGATCACACACTGCCGTGACGACCGCATCTGAAGCCGTCTCGCGCCAACTCACGCTCAGGTACGAAGTCGAAGAGACGCTCGAGATCTGCCTCAACCCCGCGAGTGAATCGAACCCGAAAGCTCACTCCTGGGTTTTCGCGGTGCGGTTGCGCGCTTCATCGAGCTTGCGCTGCAACTGCTCAATCACGGTATCGGCATTGACATACTCGCCGGTGCGGTGGGCTTCGTCTCGGGAACGCATGCCTCGCGCGATGAATTCCGCCTGGACACGACGGTGCTGGACACCCGCGCGCACCGATGCTTCCACGAGTTCTGACAGGGTTTCGCCCCGGCCGAGCACCGACTCCACCTCGGCGCGAAACTCAGGATCAACGCGAACAAACGGGATGGTTGCGGTCTTCATGATGGCAATGTATTGCAATTGCGCTTCAACTTGGTGGGTGTTCCGACGGCCAGCCTTGGAACAACCCTGCACCGCGCTAGCCACAACCAATGCCTGTTTGGGGTGCACTGGAGCGCGGTTTTATGTTCTTGAAACTGCAATTCGGCGACATGTCCTGGCGTTCATGTCGCCGAAAACGACATGAATCCGTACACGTGTCGCAAGTTTCAGAAAAGGAGAACATGTTTTGCTAAAACAACTTCATCAGGTGCCGGGTGGTGCGCGCCGGTTTTGTCGGCATTTTTTGATGACATGCTTCCCGATCTTTTTGTGTCGTCGGTTTGGGGTAACTGCTGTGCACTGGCGGGCTACTCGGTGCCTTGCAGCAGATTGCCTTGCCTGCTCAGCGGTGGCCAGGTCCTGGCCATCGCTCGGGTTTCGTACCAGCGGTGCATGGCCGCGTCTTCCACGGCGTATTCCCCTCGGGCCGATTTCCACACCAGCGCCGGCATGCGCTGGCGCAGGGACTCCAGCGCGTTTTGCGCCTGCTGCGGTGTCACCGCCTTGTCGCGCCCGGTCTTCTCGCGGTAGAAGCGCAGCGCTTCGGCGTCATACGGCCTGAACCGAGGGCCTTGCTCCAGCATGCGCCACAGCACCGCCTGCTCCAGCGGCTTCAGGCCCAGGTAATCTGATTCCATCTGGCCTTCATCGTCCTGCTGGCGCTGCGCAGCGGCCTGCAGCATGGCGGGCTCAAAGCGGCCCGTCAGCGCCGCCAGCGGGCTGAGCACCTGGCCCAGCGCTTCCATGAAGAACTGCGGCCTGCTGCCAAAGCCTTCAAATGCCGCCTGCAGCGTGGCCTGGTCCACCGGTGCCAACTCCGGGCGCTGCGCTTCGATCAGCTGCACGATGTGTGCAATGAAGTCTTGCCCCAGTGCCGGCATGGTCTTGATCTGCGAGCCATAGAACGGCGAGCCGTTGGTGTTCACCAGGCGCAGCAGCTTGTCGCGGTCCGAGCCCGACATCACCAGCATCAGGTTCACCACGCCTGGCCGGTTCAATTGGTCGCGGGCCGACTTCAGCGCTGTCATGGCCGCCTCGCCTGCCTCGCTGGTCAACGCGTGCTGGGCTTCGTCAATCACCAGCGCTACTTGTTTGTTTGCGGTTTCGTGCAAGGCGCGCAAGGCGTCCACCAACGTCAGTCCGTCCAGCTTGCCGATGCGGCTGGTGTCTACGTCTAGCCAGCCGGCCAGGCTCACTTTGTTCAGCCCGGCCTTCTTGGCGGTGCGTGCGACCATACCCAGATGGGGTTGCAGGGCGCGGCCAATGGCATCGGCAATCAACACCCCGGGGTCGCGCGTGGCATCGGCCCAGAGGTCCACGTACACCACCACCACGCCCGCTTTCTCGAGCGCCGGACACAGGTCTCCACGCAAGAAGGTGGTTTTTCCGGTGCGCCGGGGCGCGGCCAGAAACAGGCCGTTCTGGGCGTCGCCAAAGGCGGTCTTGCCCTGGAGTTGGTGCACCAGTTCGTCGGCCAGGGCGGTGCGGGGGTAAGCGATCATGTTTATCCCGTTTTATTTTGATTTGGATAATTTATCAAAATCAAAATAAAAGTCAATAAAAGAGTGACGCTACGTCGAACCAGCCAAGTACAGCCGGTCGGTGGGGTTTTCCTCGATGGCGCACGTCATGCTGTCATCAACTCTGACAGCGAGGGTGGTTGAAAATCCTGATGGAGCGTTCTCGAGAGTTGCTTGGCCAGCATCATGTGGCGTGGTTAGCCTAAAATCTGTCCTAAGGACAGATTTTAGGCTAACCACGTAAGCATCACAAACAAGCAATATTGCGATCGAAGCACAATGTATGTAAAATTAACGTCCTCAGGACGTTAATTTTACATACATTGACAGGTAACAAGAAAATTTCAAAAGCCGTCATCGCTCCTGCAGAGGGCATTGCAGACCGATTGGCGACGTGGGAGCGGCCGGTCGTCACCGACTATGAGCTGGGCGCTCTGCTGTGTGCAGCGCTGCCAGCTGCGGATGCAGCCATCGAGCCTGGCGTGTACAAGGCCATTGTTGACCGTTTGAGTTCCTTTCACCTGATCTCGCCGGCCAAGGAGTTCAAGCCTGGGGCGGTGTTCCAGTTGTTTGGCCGCCCCAAGCCCTCCGCCATGGAGGTCGCGTGTGCGGTGGATCCATTTGCCTGTGTAACCCACCTCAGTGCGATGGAGTTTCACGGTCTCACGGATCGCTTCTCCAAGATCCTTTACCTGACGACCCCCCCAGACAAGGAGTGGAGAGAGCAGGCTCAAGAGAGGATGGCCAGGGATCTCGGCCAACACATGGCGGTGCACCGCGCAGCCAGGCTGCCGATGTTGCGGTACTTGGGCTTCGAGCGTGTTGAGGGTGTGCGTGTCGAGTTGATGCGGCGCTCCAGCCGCGGGGCATTCAAGGCCATCAAGTCTCCGTCCATCCGAGTCGCCATGGTCGGCAGGGTGTTTCTGGACATGGTGCGTGAGCCCGACAACTGCGGGGGCATGCAGCACGTGGTGGATGCCTACCGCGAGTACGGCTCACAGTACCTGTCCCTCATCCTGGATGAGATCGATCGTCACGGCAAGCCCATCGAGAAGGTGCGAGCTGGCTACCTGCTGGAGGCGGTTTGCAGAATCCAACATCCGCGCATCGACGGCTGGAAGGACTTTGCACAGCGGGGCGGCTCGCGCATGCTGGATCCCCAGGGCGAATACGCCCCGACGTTTTCTGAGACTTGGAAACTGTCGATCAATGTGCCTTCGTTGTTGACTGATGGCCGCGACGGGGAAGGGCAGGCTGGAGAAGACCTGGCCGGGGAGGGCACTTGAGGCCGTTGAACGAGGTGGATATGGAAGCCTGGGTGCAGCAGGCCCCCGACAAACCCCAGAGAGGTTTTCGGGAGGCGGTGCACATCATCCTGGAGAGCATCGGGCGCTCCCAGCACCTGCACGCCAGGATGGTGATGAAAGGCGGACTGTTGATGGCCATCCGCTACGACAGTTCGCGCTACACCCGTGACATCGACTTCTCCACGACCGCGCCCTATGTCGCCCTGGAGGCGCAAGAGCTGATCGCCGACCTGGAGCAGCACCTGGCGGCGGCTGCAGACCGCTTGCCCTATGCGACAGCGTGTCGTGTGCAGTCCAACAAGATCGAGCCCAGGGGCGAGAACAAGACCCACCAGACACTGGCGCTGAAGATCGGCTACGCCGACATGGGCAGCGAGAGTGCGATGAAACGCCTTCTTGCTCGCAACTCCGCTCAGGTGGTGGAAATCGACTACAGCTACAACGAGGTTGTCTTCGGGGTGGAGGTGCTGCAGCTCGATGGCGGCACCACCATCCAGAGCTACAGCCTGCACAACATCGTCGCCGAGAAGCTGCGCTCCTTGCTGCAGCAGCCGGTTCGAAGGCGCAACCGTCGCCAGGATGTTTACGACGTGTGTCTGCTGTTGGACTCGCCCGACTTGGTCGATGCGTTGGGAGCGCCGGAGCTGGCAAGCATTCACCACATGCTGGTGGACTCGTGCCGATCCAAGGGAATCGAACCCGGTCCGCTGTCGATGGACGACGAGGCGGTCGTGCGCATGGCACGGCAAGGTTACGAGGGGCTCAAGGACGATGTCGCGGGCGATCTCCCGAACTTTGACGAAGCCATGGCCCGGGTGCAGGGACTGTACCGCTCACTGCCGTGGCAGTAGGAAATCCGGCGAACGTTTGCCTGTTGTTTGGTCGATGGTGTTGAAAACACCGATTATCGAAACTGGACCCCCCAAAACCTCCTAGAGCGGAAATCCTGCTTCTTTCGCAAAGAAGCGCGCCATTCCTGTGTACTGCCGATCAGATCGGCACATTCTTTCGACTTGGAGTTTGGCGATGTTCTTCGCTTCTCGTGTCCCCTGTTGCCACACGTACAGCGCGAACTGAAGCTCGTTGTAGACAACAAATCTGCTCCGAGTAAGTGTCTCGCGGTTCAGGCCGAGATACTCGACCGCAGCGTTGACCGCGCGCTTGGCACGGGGCTTGGCGTTGGTAGGGGCAACCAGATGTACTTCTTCGTTGACTTCTGACACTGCCCAAGCAAACAGCTTCTCCGGATCCTCCAAATACGGGTTGGGCAGGTCTGAGTCCTCAGTGAACCACTTCTTCAGTAGCTCGCTGTCGGTGACAGTAGCGGGATCAGGGCAGATGCGCGCAATCAACCTCTTGAGCGCAGCGTCTTTTGGAAGTGCCTTGGGAAGCTTGGGTGCCTTCAGCATCCTGGCGCTCACTGGAAACTTGTCGCTCTTGTAGGTCTGGTTGCACAGCTGACAAGAGAAGTTGTAGTTGTCGACACAGAGGGCCAGCCACCAGTAGATTGATTTCGGCCGGAAATGCTCTACATCGCCGTGTGCGACCTTCTCCGTGTCTGATTCGCAGTAGGCGCACTTGCCGAAACTTTCGGTTTTAAGAACTTTCTTGGTCTTGGACCAATCGCCAAGGGCCCCCTTGAATTCAAGGGAATCTCCGTCCCGGATGCGGGCCGCCACCAAGTTGACGAGTTTGGAGAAAAGTTTCTCTCCAGTGAAGTCCGGGTGAATCTGGTCCCTGGTACGGGTGAGCTTAATCATGAGATCTCACCTCATCTCAAGGCGCTGCGCGCTTGGTTGCAGACTTGACTGCAGCCTTTGTGGCCACAGATTTCTTGGTAGTTGACTCTGTCGATCGCGGCTTCGCTTTACTTGCTGGTGCAGGCGAGCGCATCGGTGTCGCGCGCAGCCTGGGTTGCGCCGCGTGGCTTGCAGGCAGGAGGCGACTGAGGGTTCTCTGCACCGCCATGGCAGAGGCAAGCGCCGGCACTTCTGCAGAGGGCAGGGGGGTCGTGCCTTTGAGCTCCTGTGCAATTTCGTCGAGACGTTTGATGACGGATGACGACCGCTTGCTTCGAGCGAGCTCAATGGTGCGCGCCTCTTGGCGCAAGGCCGCAACCTTTGGCGAGTCCAGCGTCTCCAGGCCGATCAGCGGCGAGAGGAAAAGTTCGGACAGTCGCAGTTTGCTCGGGTCACCTTTGAACTCGATGAGAGTGGGCGGACTTGCCCCTTCGCGCTTGATGACGAATAGCTCACCCTCTCCACATTGCTGGATCGACAAAGGTGAATGAGTGGTTGCGATTATCTGGAGATTCGGGAAAGCTCGGTTGAGGAAGTCGACGAAGCTTCTTTTCCAGACAGGGTGTAGATGCAAGTCCATCTCATCAATGATGAGCACACCGCGAGAGTGCAATGGCGATTTCCAGTCGCTGAAAGTCTCGGTCATTCGATACAAGATGTCGCCCGCCCAGGCCGCCATCGCTTGATAACCTTCAGAAAGATTGCGTAGCCTGACCTCTCCATCCTGCGTGTTCATCCAGATGGCGAACTCCTTCTTGTCGATGCGGCTGAAGGACATCCCGGGCAGTAGTGAGCCCAACGCTTCGGCAATTACCTTGCGGCCCTCTTTCCCCTCTCGGTAGTCGAGTTCGAACGCCCATTGTTCGACGCTCATCAGTTCGGAGGCAGCTGAGAAAAGGGTGCCAATGTTGTCGGCCCGACTGATGCGCGCACGGCGCCCGGATTTTGATGAATTTAGAGGGTCGGGTGGTCGCCTGAACGCCCCGTATCCAGCGACGAAATAGTTGCGGTCTGCCTTGTCGATTGCTGCATCCAGCAAAGCCAAACCCTTTTGATTGCGGCGTATGACGGAGTCGCGGCGGTCACCGCGATGTATCTCAAGCAGAAGTTTGCGTGTCTCTCCCTGGGCAGTCGTTATCTCCGCTCGCACTCGTGCGATCTTGGCGCCGTTGCGCACCCAAGCGTCCGGGTCCTCCAGTAGCTCTGCCAAAGCATCAGATCCGGCGAGTACCAGGCCGATAGCCTTGAGGACTGTGGACTTACCACAGCCGTTCTCCCCGAGTAGGACGGTCCAGCGGCGAGTTTGCGTTTTCGTGCCGAAGTCGAGCGTGAGCTCTCGAATGGCGCGCAGATTCTCAATTTCTATTCGTCTCAGGTACATGGCGGCTCCAAAATGGAAAGAGACCTTGAGGTTGAGCTACTGTGACTCGTGGTGGGCGCCCAAGCAGACTTGAACGGTAGTGGCGCCGTAAGTCGTCTTGTGCACGCGCAGGTCCTCGGCATCGGCTGGCTGTTTCATTTAGTCTTCAACGGAACCGAGAGATCCGGGCGCATCACCGAAAAGGCCCGGGCTCATAATGGACCGGAGAATGTCGCGGTGTGGAAAGAAGCCTGGCCGTCCCAACCCCGGCACGCCCGAAAACTCGATTGGCTTCAATATCTCGGCTGTTGCATCGGCCACCTCTTCGTTCTCCAAGACGATGATTTGGCCGTTGCCCGACCAGTTCGAAAGCCAGGCGTAGAACTTGTCGGTCACCCTCGCCAGAGGAACATCTGTGCTCTCTTGAAATCTTGGGTCCGCGTAGGCTTTTAGTGGCGAGTCAATAACGACCACTCCTAAGTGGGGATGGCCTTCCTGCAGTGCATGCTCCATCAGCGCGATGACAAGTGAGGACAAGTAGAGCGCTCTGCGGCCAGCGCCGTAGCTGAGGCGAGGGCGATCATTTATGACAAGGTCGCACTCCTCTGCGTCAAGCGCGATGTTCTCAATGTCCGCGAAGCCCCACGACTCAAGAAGTGCCTTGGAGCGATCTGCGACTGCACGTCCGTGCGTTCCACCGTCTCGGTTGACGACCAGCCTTTTTCGCACACTCGACGCCTTTAGCCTGGCGATTTCAGCGGTCACTCGCTCCACCTCATCGAAGATCGCCAATTGAGCTGTGAGATCGCTCCGACGGAAAGCCAGTGTCTTCGGGTCAGCATCGAATTCGATTCGCGAGCCTTCTATCGCGAGGGCCTCTTGTCTCTGAAGGCCGTTCAGGAGCTGGGCCACACGCTCTGCTTCAACCCTCAGAGTGTCATACCTTTGCGTTTCGCGAAGCAAGGCCGAAAGCAAGCCAGAGCGCAAGCTGCGAATCTTGTCGGCCTCTGCGGCTATTGCCACTCGGTATTTGGCCGGCGCGGCTGGCGTGAGATCTTGCGGGTCCACCTGCATTTCCGTCGGCGTTCCGCAAAGAGGACACGGCACGCTTGGCAACTCCTGGAAGAAAGCTACGCCCTCGTTCGTGGCCCCCAATCTCGCCAAGTCATTCGAGTACTTCTGCTCCAGCAGCTCAAAGCGAGCGACCATCGACTTGGCATGATTGCGTGCGTTGGCAATGCGCGTCAAGACGTCGGAGGTGTCCGCGATGTCTCGCCTCATCTGCTTTAGCAGCGTGGAGCGGGCCTCGTACTGAGTCGTCATTGCCGCCAGCGTTCGGTCTACCCGTTCAAGTGCATCCGTGACATCCTCGCGCTTTACGTCATCGGGCAAGCCCGCCTTTGTTCGCTCCAGCGCAGCTTCAGCGGAGGTCAATTGCCCCTTGATGCGGTCGACCTCAGCCTTGGTTTTATTGACTTGTATCGCGGCGTCGTCAGTGCCACTCAAAAAGAGATTGAACGATGAGATGCGCTTGGTGGTCGCGTATCCCTGTCCACTTGTTGGGTCCTCACCAGGAATTTCTGTTTGGGACCAAAGGGACCAATGACGCAGGTCGTCTCCAGTGACGGGACCGCGGTCACTTTGGTTGCGCAGAATCTGTTTTCCTGCGGCCTTGGAGAGCTTGACGAGAAGATCTCCGAGATCGTCTTCAAGCGGTTCGAAAGCGGATGCATCAGGATTGTTGAGGGGCCGGTGGTAGATGGCCTCGCCTCCTCCAGAGAGCCCTCTGCGAACCTCATACTGGTTTCCATCGGCAGCTAGTCGAAGTTGCAGCTGTTGATAGCCTTCCGCCAAGGGGATGCCTTTGGGTGGTTTCTCCCCGCCCAACATGTACCAGAGGCAGTCGCGGATATAGGACTTGCCCGTTTCGCTCGGGCCTCGGATGACCTGTCGCTTAGCGTCGAAAGGAATCTCGGCATCCTCGCGGTCGACGCCAACAGCTTTGAGAGTGGTCAGGATGATGGCCATGTTTCCTCAATCGCGAACGACGGCCTCTAGCTCGGCGCCCCAAAGATGGCCGCTCGCGGCAAACTCAGTGGTGAGTTCCTGAGACTCTGAATGTGAAAATCGCTCTGCCACCCAGAAGCAGCGGCTCTCGAGATCTCGCAAGTAGCGAGAGGTGAGCGTGGTCGTCAGGGTTCGCGCAACGTCACCAGCAAAATAGGTGATGCCTTGCTCGCTCCAGGTCGCTGTCACGAGCCCCCGCGTGCTCATCAGATAAAGGCCTTGTTCGATGAGCTCGCGTCGACTAAGCAGCTCTGCGCCTCGGAAGGGTACCGGAGTGTGCAAACTGCTTGGCCCATTGAGATCTGCCGAGTAAACCACTGCGTAGTCGAGCAGCACGAGTTTTTGAAGGTCCGCTCCGCGTGGAGATAGCGCTTGCAGCAGATAGACCATTCGTAGGCCGAGTTCGAATGGCGAGTTAAAGGCTGCAGGGGCCTTGCGCTTTACTTGACCCACGATAGCTGCCCTCTGTTAACAAGGTGATGGCACGTGCCTGGCAGATCGCCCGGCCTGAGTTTTGATGCGAGTACGCTGTCGTCAACTCTGAGCTTTGAGACTTCGCTGGTCCCCTTGTCTAGACGCTCCAGGCCAGTCCTCAGCGAGGGACTGTTCACCAGTGGCCTGATGCCTTTGCGCACCATCGCGAGCAGGTCATCAAACTCTTCCTCGCCATAGAGGTCGCGGCTGAAAATCTTCAGGCCCTCAGCGCAGTAGAAGAGAGTCCTTTGGTCTTGAAAATGTTCTTGGTACCTGCCAGGTGCCATCACATCGTCAGACGTCAATAGTTGCCCACATTGTTCGCCATAGGCCTTGAGCAGTTGCTCCACGTACACATGCTCGTCAGGACTGAGAGACGCAGGTGCGTCAGGGTCATTTTGGCGCTGTGCTTCCATACCGAACAACTTGTGATGCGCACTGCGGTCTAGCGCGTGCCATTCGATGAGGTCGCGCGTTTGACACTCTCGGATCTTTGCGAAATCGAACTCGTTAATCAATTTCGAAAGTGGTGCTGTCAGCTCAGCCGATCGGCCCTTGAATCCAGTCTTTCCTTGCCTCCAATCGCTCAAAAAGCGCCGCTTGAACTCGGAGGGGTTGTTGATCATGTTGCCAAGATCATTGCCGACACCTTTGGGCGCACAGAATAGGTAGTAGCGTGGGCGAGGGTACGTCTTGGCTTCCAGTTGCTGGAAGAACTTGGCTAACTCAGGGAAGGCGTTGGTTGGTGTCAACCCAGTCGCGTAATGCTTTGCTTGGTAGAGGTCCCATCGGTCTTGAGTGAGCGTGGTGTCAAGTCGCGCTTCAACATCTCGTCCACCATCACCCGCGCCCCCCAAGCGCTTGACAAAGGCATAGCGAACCAAGCCCTCCAGCGGGCGCAGTCGGCATGCCGCCTCAATAAACTCTTCCCACTGCGCAGGTGAAAAGTGAATAACCTGAGAAGACGGTGGAATCACCCCGCCTTTCACCCCAAATTGATTCTTGCGCGCGCGGCGACCTTCGGCTTTTGATGCCATTTCTGCAGGCGTCCTCGATGAAAGAGTGACTTCGCGCCCAGCCCTCCCCAGGCACAGCTAATGTGGCTAAGTGTAACAAAGCAGCGGAGGTTGGTGGCACCATTTGCGCAGCTGCTTGCAGCGTATCGCGGTTCGCGCAGACTCGCGCCAAGGTGGCAACAGGGCGCCGAACAATCTTTACGCCAGGCTTCCAAAGTTCGCTGAGCGCAGGCTGCACAGACAACCTAGCGGCTCCGCTCCGTGGGGCTAGCCGGTATCCTTGCGCGAGGAATGGAATATTCAGCTTGACCGAGCGCTATGAAGATGCGCGGCAAGCATTCAAAGATGGAGGGTAACTTGGCCACAACGCAGAGAATCCGAGTGATGTTGTCCAGCCGCTGCCTGGTGAACTTCTCTCCAGATCAGCAAGTGACCCTAACGGAGGTCCGCCGCGCTCTGAAAAAGGACATCGAAAGACAGAAGCTTGGGCTGCTGCCGGTTCCGTTGACACCGACCTAAGCTTCTTGAGCTTTCTCGAACTGTACGGGACTGAGATACCCGA
>NZ_JBYTAE010000042.1:0-49367 GCF_058787875.1 Hydrogenophaga sp. FW305-3-2-15-A-LB1
CCCCCAAGCCGGCCAGCCCCAACGCCGCCCACCCCCTGGATGCCGTCACCGGTGGTGCGTTCTCCGCGCCGACGTCGGGTGAGCGCGCTGCGCGCATCCGCGACTGGCTGGCCACCGGTCCCGCGCTCGAGCAGATGAACGAAGTGTTCAAGGAGCTCTCGCACCGCGACCGCGGAGCGGCCAAGCCCTTGAAGGAAAAGCTCGACGAACTCAAGCGCCAGAAGTCGCAGGAGCAGATGTCGGTGGAGTGGGCGCAGAAGGCCCAGGGCCTGATCGACCAGCCGCGCCTGAACCTGGCCGACGCACTGGCCTGGCAACGCGATGCGGCACGCGCAGGCGCACCGCTGTCGCGCGAGCCGCTGGCCACCTTGCGCCAGGCGCTGGCCGAGCGCGTCAAGGCCATCGAAGATCTGCAGCACCGGGTGCAGGTCGAACGTGAGGCCGCCGTGCTGATCGCGCAGCGCATCGAGGTGCTGTCCACCAAACCCTGGCGCGACGCCCAGCAGATTGCCGAGACGCTGCGCACCGATGTGGCCCAGTGGCAGCAACAGGCGAGCGCCTTGGCGCAAGACCCCCAATGGCCCAGCGTGGATGTGAAGTTCCCGCCCATGCTCGACGCCTCGCGCCAGCAGCTGCAACTCGTGTGGGATGCCTTCGAAGCCGCACTGACCCAGACCGTGGCGGCCGATGCCAACCCCCAGGCGCCATTGCCCGCCGTGCCTGTTTGGGCCGACGAGTTGCGCGCCGCGCGGGGCCAGGACGTGAGCGCCCCGGCCGACAAGGCACCGCAGGACACGCAGGCCCAGCAGGAAAAACGCGCCCGCGTGGCGGCCGAACTCGAACAGGCGCTGAGCGTGCTCGAGCGCGAGCTCGCCGAAGGGCACGGCAAGGCCACACCCAAGGCGGCGGCCGACGTGCGCGGCCTGCTCAAGAGCCATGGCCGGCTGGTCCCGGCCGCGCTTGATGCGCGCGCCCAGGCGGCTTTGGGGCAGGCCGGTGAACTCGAAGGCTGGCAGCGTTGGCGCGCCGACCAGCTGCGCGAAGAACTCGTGGCCAAGGCAGAGGCCTTGCTGCAAGCCCCCGAGGGCCAACGCCTGGGCGGGCGCAAGATGCAGGAAACCCTGCGCAGCCTGCGCGACCAGTGGAAGACCACCGATCAGGGCGGCCAACCCAACCATGCGCTGTGGAAGCGCTTCGACGAAGCCTGCACCGAGGCGCACAAGGTGGTCGAGACCTGGCTGGCGCAGGTGCGCCAGCAGAGCGAGGCGCACAAGGCGCAGCGCCTGGCCATCATCGAAGAACTCAAGGCCTGGACGCTGGCGCATGCCGACAGCAGCGACTGGAAAGCTCAGGTGCGTGAACTGCATGCGTTCTCCGAGCGCTGGCGCGAAGCCGGCCACCTGAGCGAGAAGGCGTTTGCCGACATCCAGCCGGTCTGGAAAGACGCCATGCACAAGGCGCACGAGCGACTGGAGACGGCGCAGGCCGAGAGCACCGCGCGGCGCAAGGCGCTGATCGAAGAAGCCACCGCGCTGGGCGCGGCGCCCATGCTGCGCATCGATGCGGTCAAGGCCCTGCAGCAACGTTGGCAGGCCGAAGCCCATGCCGTGCCGCTGGAGCGCAAGCACGAACAGAAACTGTGGGAAGCCTTCCGCCAGCCGATCGACGAGGCCTTCGCCCGCAAGAGCACCGAGCGTGAGAAGGCCGCCACGGCCCTGAACGCACATGACCAGCGCGTGCTTGACGCCTCGCGCGCGCTGGAAGCGGCGAGCGCCAGTGGCGACGCGCAGCGCATCCGCGCGGCCATGAACGAGCTGGAAGCGGCCCTGGCGGGTCAGGCCCCCGCGCCTGCGCCAGCAACTGTGGCCGCGCCGGCATCCGTCGAGCCAGCCGCATCCGCTGCCGAAGCGGCGCCTGCCGATGCCGCAGAAGAGGCCTCCGCCACCGAGGAGGCCGAGGCCTCGGCGCCGACGGCACCTGCACCTGCCAAACCCGCCGCGCCGCCGAAGAAGCTGGTGGCGGTGCGGGGTGACGACCGACCCGGTATGAAGAAAGCCGAGCCGGCCGGCCGCGATGGTCGCCGCGGCGATCGCCCGGAGGGGCGGCGCGACGGTGCACCGGGTCGCCCCGATGCGCGCGGTGGACGCGATGCCCGTGGACCGGGCGCACCGTCCTGGCGTGAAGAGCGCGAGCCGCGCGGCCCAAGGCTGGGCGATGCGGCGTTCCGCGCGCAGCGCCAGGCGATCGAGGCGGCTCAGTCCAGCCTGCGCAAGCTCGCGGCCCAGGCCCACGGCGAGGTGCTCACGCAGCTCATGACGGCCTGGCAGCAGCGCGATGCCGAGCAACTGCCCACCGCGCAGGCCCTGGGCCCGCGGGTGAGCACGGCCCAGCGCGGTGCGTGGGCGTCTGCGGTGTCCAAGCCGGCGGCCCCCTTGCCGGGTGAAACCTTGCTGCGCCTGGAAATGGCCGCCG
Source organism: Hydrogenophaga sp. FW305-3-2-15-A-LB1 (assembly GCF_058787875.1). Lineage (NCBI taxonomy): Bacteria > Pseudomonadati > Pseudomonadota > Betaproteobacteria > Burkholderiales > Comamonadaceae > Hydrogenophaga > Hydrogenophaga sp. FW305-3-2-15-A-LB1. The sequence continues at coordinate 2,473 of NZ_JBYTAE010000042.1, forward strand.
AAGTGCCCACGCCGGCCGAGCACCTGAGCGAGCGCCGCATGTTGCAACTGCAATTGCTCACGCGCCGCCACGCCGCCGCACCGGTCGACACCTGGGCGGAGGATGTGGCCGCGGTGTTGGGCTCGAGCTTCGATGCCACGGCAGAGCGCCGCCTGCAGAACGTGCTGAAGGCGCTCCTCAAGCGTTGAGCGTCAACGCCCCGGGCGGAAGAAGCCGTCGTACAGCGGCATCAGCTCGGGGAACTCGGTCTCGAAACGTGGCCGGTTGACGAAGTAGGCCTCGCAGGTCACGGCGAAGAACTCGGCCGCGTCCTTCGCGGCGTAGTCGTCCAGCCAGGGCGGCTCGCCGCCGAAGCGCTCGGCCATGGCCACCGCTTCGCGAAAACGCTCGAAGCTGTCCTGCATGGTGCGTTGCCAGATCGCGCGCGCCTCGCTGCGCTGGCGCGCACCCAGGAAGCCCGAGGGGAGGGGCGGGGCCCCGTCGGGCGCTTCGCCCATCTGCATGTCGTGCATGTCCATCTTGTGCACGAACTCGTGGATCACCACGTTGTGTCCGTGTTGCGCGCGCTCCCCAGCGTGGGCCACGTCCTCCCAGCTGAGCATGAGGGGGCCCCGGTCCATGGCTTCACCGGCCAGGACCTCGTCGTAATGGTGCACCACGCCCGCGCCGTCGGTGGTCTTGCGCCGCGCCACCACGGCGCCGGGTTGCACGACGATGCCGACGAAGTCGCCGTACCAGTCCAACAGCTTGAGCGGGTCGCGCACCGGTTCGCCTGACACGCCATGCATGTGGAGCAGCGGCAGGCAGGCCTGCGCCGCGATGGCCAGCGCCATGGCGTCCGTCACGGCCAGGCCGTTGGCGCCGTGGAACTCCTTCTCCATCAGGAAGTGCGTGCAGAGCAGGCGAAGGCGCTGCAGCTCGGGCCCATCGAGTGCCGCCAGAAAGGGGTGGTGCGCCACGGTCTGGCGCCAAAGGGCATCCGGGATGGAGGTGGGGCGGCGCAGCGCGCGGGGCAGCCAGCGTTGGAGCAGGTGGATCATGGAGGAGGAAGGCGGCGGTGGCTCAGGGTCGCAAGGGCCGGCGGTGCAGGCCCTTCGCGTCCAGCCGCAACACCTCGGCGCGGGCCGGCCGCGCGCTCAGCTCCCAGTCGCTGAGCACGACGCGTTGAAGGCCGTCACCCAGGTCGTGGGTCGCGGGCCGGTGCGTGTGGCCATGGATCAGCGTGTGGGCCTCGGCGTGCCGCAGCCAGGCCTTGGCGGCCTGGGTGTCCACGTCGGCCCAGAGGCTGGGGTCGTTGCCGGTGCTGCGCTTGCGCGCCTCGCTCTGGGCGCGCAGCTCGCGCGCGATCGCTTCGCGTTGGGCCAGGGGTTGTGCCAGAAAGCGGTGTTGCCAGGCGGGCTCGCGCACCTCGGCACGAAAGCGCATGTAGTCGGTGTCGGCCAGGCACAGGGCGTCGCCATGGCTGAGCAGCCAGCGCTGGTCCAGAAAGACCAGCACGGTGGGATCGCTCAGGCCTTGCATGCCGCAGGCGTCGAGTCCGGCCGGTCCCAGGAGGAAGTCGCGGTTGCCGCGCATGAAGTAGACCGGTGCGTGCGCGCTGTAGGCCTGCAAGGCCTCGGCACAGGCGCGCCAGAACGCGTGATCGGCCGACGGGGATGTGTGGGTGGAGAGCACGTCGTCGCCGACCCACACCTCGAACAGATCGCCCAGGATGAACAGCGCGTCGGCGCGCTCGTGCGCGGGGCGGCGCAGGTAGGCGGCCCACGCCTCGAAGGTCTCGGGCTCACCGGCCTGCAGATGCAGGTCTGAAATGACATCGACCGCTTGCCAGTTCGCGGGAGCGATGCATTCGGCGAAGCGGTCGACGGGTTGGGCGGTCATGCGGAGCAGGGGCGTTGCCGCCCCTGGCGATCAGAGCGCGACGGCCTTTTCGATCACGACGTCGTCCTTGGGCACGTCGTCGTGGAAGCCCTTGCGGCCGGTGGGCGTGCCCTCGATCTTCTTCACGATCTCGCTGCCCGAGACCACCTTGCCGAAGACGGCGTAGCCCCAGCCCTGTGCGCTGGGCGCGGTGTGGTTCAGGAAGCCGTTGTTCGACACGTTGATGAAGAACTGCGCGGTGGCCGAGTGCGGGTCGCTGGTGCGCGCCATGGCCACGGTGTAGGTGTCGTTCTTCAGGCCGTTGTTGGCCTCGTTGGAAACGGGGGCGTCGGTGGGCTTCTGGGTCATGCCGGGTTCGAAGCCGCCGCCTTGCACCATGAAGCCGGGGATGACGCGGTGGAACACGGTGTTGTTGTAGTGGCCCTTGTTCACATAGGCCAGGAAGTTGCTGGTGGACAGCGGTGCTTTTTCAGCGTCGAGTTCCAGCGTGACGACGCCGTATCCGGCAATGTGCAGTTCGACTTGGGGGTTGGCCATGGTCATTTCTCCAGGGTGGCTTTGAGGATGGTGATGGGGGTTTTGGGCACGTTCTGGTGCATGCCCTGGTCGCCGACGGGCACGGCGCGGATCTTGTCCACGACATCCAGCCCCGCCACGACCTTGCCGAAGACGGTGTAACCGTAGCCGTCGGGGCTGGGGGCGTTCAGGTTCGGGTTGTTCACGGTGTTGATGAAGAACTGCGACGTGGCCGAATTGGGGTTGGAGGTGCGTGCCATCGCGATGGCACCGCGGTCGTTCTTCAGGCCGTTGGTGGCTTCCAGCGGAATCGGCGCCTTGGTGGGCTTTTGCTGCAGGTCGGGCGTGAAACCGCCGCCCTGGATCATGAAGTTGCTCATCACGCGGTGGAACACCGTGCCGTCGTAGTGCTGGTCGCGCACGTACTGCAGGAAGTTCTCCACCGTTTTCGGGGCCTTGTCGGGGTACAGCTCGACCACGATGTCGCCCTGGGATGTGGCCAGTTTCACGCGGGGCGCGGCGGTGGCCTGGGCCTGGGCGGCCAGAGGCAGCAGGGCGGCGCCGGCCGCCAGGGCCGTGAGCCAGAGGGCCGCGCGTCGGCGCAGGGGCAAAGAGGACAGTGTCATCAGATCGTTCCTTCAAAAAAGATGGTCCAGCGGTCTTGCTCGCGCACCCAGTACTGGCGCTTGGTCACTCCCCGGCTCTGGCCTGCGGCCACTTCACCGAAGGTGACGACCATGGTGTCGTCCTGGTCGCGCCAGCGCAGCACCGACAGGTCTTTCATCTGCAGCTCGCGCGAGCCATTGGCCCGCAGCTCGCTTTCGACGCGGGGCCACCATTGGGCCAGATCGCGGCCCTGGTTCATGAACCGGTTGGAATAAAACGTTTTGAGTTCGGCGAGGTGGCCCGCACTGCGGGTCTGCCGCCAGGCTTCGAGCACGGCTTCGAACTGCGTTCGGTCGCTGGCGAGGGTTTCGGGCTGCACCCATTGCAGCGAGGGCGCAATCACCACCGGCGTGGTGCGGATCTGCACCGTGCCCAGCAGGCGCTGCAGGTCGGGGTTGGACAGCACCACGCAGCCGTCGGACGCTTGCGGCGCGCGCACGAACTGCTCGGTGGGCGTGCCGTGCAGCCAGATGCCGCTGCCGGTCTTGCCGCGCTGCACATCGAGCGCATTGGGGTAGTTGATCGGCAGGGCACCCACGCCATACAGGTCGGGCAGGTCCGCCGGGTTGAGGGTGCTGGTGATGTAGTAGACGCCCAGGGGGGTGCGCTTGTCGCCCTCCGCGGTCTTCTCGATGCCCGAGAGGCCGACCGAGATGTAGAAATCGCCCAGCAGCTTCAGGCGCGGCGCACGATCGGCTTCGCTGGCGCTGCCACGGGCCGGGTTCAGGTTTTCGAACAGGTAGAGGCGGGAGCGCGAGGCGTCGATCGCGATCGCGTGGCGGCTCTGGGGGGCGAGGGTGAGGAATTGCGTCGGCACGGCCCCTTCGGGCGGGCGCTCGGTCAGCGCCAGCAGCCGGCGGCGCGACTCCTCGCGCAGGGCGCTGAGCTGTGCCGACGCGGCCAAGGCCTGCGTGTCGGGCACGTCGCCGAGCCGGCGCACCGGGCGGGTCTGCTGGCTGAGCAGGTCGCCGTGCACAAGGTGGGCCAGCTGGAAATTGGGGTGGTCGCGCACCAGGCTCTCGGCCTGTTTCAGGGCCTCGCGGTGTTGCGCGTTCCCGATGAGCTGGTAGATCTCGATCAGACGGGCCTCGGCCCGGCCCATCATGGGTTTGACGTGCTGGAGCTGTTCGCCTGTGAGGCTCACGGGCGTCAGACCCGAGGAGGGCGGACTGGCCGTTCCCTGAACGGCATCCTGCACGCGGGTGAGGGCGCTGTTGATCAGTGAGACGGCAGGGGCCTCGCTGACCGGCTCGGCGACGGTGTTGGCGTCGGCCGTCTGGCGCTTGTGCAGCGACAGAGCGAGCAGGGCGGCCACCGCCACGGCCGTGGCGACCACGAGCGTGCGATGTCTCGGTGTCACGCGTTGAGCGTTGTTCGGCCCCGGCCCCAGCAGCTCGGTCGTGAGGCTGGCATGGCCCCGTTGCGCGAACCGCCGACTGACCATCAAGAGCCCGTGGATTCCCGAACGATCAGCCAGCGGTTGCCGCTTTTGACCAGATCCAGCGTCTTGCGGCTGGTGACGTTCAGGTTGTCGGAGGTGTAGTCCTGGCGAAAGCGCACCGAAGCGCGGTCGCCGTTGACCGTGACGTTGAGGTCGTTGATGCCGACGCCGATGCGCGAGCGGGGTTCGATGCGCGAGCGGCGCTCGGCCTCCCAGGCGGCGCGCGACTGGCCGCCCGGTGGCGTGAACGCCGGGCCGTAGGCTCCCAGGTAGGCGGACACGTTCTTCGAGGACCAAGCCTTGGCCCAGGCGGCCACAGCCGCTTCCACGTCAACCTGGGCATCGGCGGCGGCTGGGGCGGGCGCTGCCGGAGCGGCGGGCGCCGCAGGGGCCGGCGCAGCCGCGACGGGAGGCTTCGCGGCGGGAGGTGTGGCCACCGGAGCCGATGGAGCCGGTGCGGCCGTCGGGGGCGCGGCGGCGACAGAGGTGGCCGGGCGGGCACCGCGCGGATCGGCCGCGAACAGGTTGCGGATCAGGCTCAGCTTGGGTGCGACAGCGGGGTTGTTCGAATCGAGTTGCAGCGCCTTGCTGTAGGCCTGGCTGGCCAGCTTGGCATAGACGTCGCCCAGGTTTTCGTGGGCGGTGGCGTAGCTCGGGTTGGTGCGGATCGCCATTTCGAGCGCGGCGCGGGCCTTGTCGAACTGGCTCTGGCCGGCATAGAGCACAGCCAGGTTGTTGTAGGGCTCGGGCAGCTCCGGGTAGTCTTCCGTGAGCTTGGCGAAGGTGGCAATTGCATCCGTCGACTTGCCGCTCTCGGTCTGGATCACACCCTTGAGGAAACGCATCTGCGGATCGCGTGGCTTGCCCACCAGGTATTGGTCCACCTTGACCATGGCTTCGTTGAGCTGGCCGGCGCGCACCAGCCGGTTGACCTCGGCATAGTCGTCGCCTTGCGCCCAGGCCAGCGAGGTGCCGAGGCTGGCGGCGGTCAGGGCCACGAGGGCCAGTTGGCGCAGTCGCATGGAAAAACCGTTTCTGGTGATGATGGGGGAGGATGGGCCGCTGCAGTGGGGGTGTGATGGAACGTGGCGAGACATGGCACCTCGAAAACAAACCTGGGCTCCCTCTCATGAAGGGGCCAGTGACACGTTGATCGAATGCCCGGCGGCGTGCTGTGGAGTGCCACCGGGCTGGATATACTGACACCGATGGATTGTATCTGAGGGGTCCCGTTCCGACGGTTGCGCCAGACCGCATGGAACGCCGACGGGCCCGCTCTTCGGATGGTGCCACGCACGGCCTGTGGAAGCCCCGTTTTTCACCCTCCGGCTGCCATCCGGAATCCCGTTCCCGTTCCCGTTCCATGACCCTGAAAATCTACAACACCTTGTCGCGCCGACTGGAGGACTTCCAGCCCATTGAGCCTGGGCATGTGCGCATGTACGTCTGCGGCATGACGATCTACGACCTGTGTCACATCGGCCATGCCCGCATGATGATGGCCTTCGATGTGGTGCAGCGCTGGCTCAAGGTCAGCGGCCTGCGCGTCACCTACGTGCGCAACATCACCGACATCGACGACAAGATCATCAAGCGCGCGCTCGAGCGCGGCATCACGCTGCGCGCGTTGACCGACGAGATGACCGCCGCCATGCACCAGGACATCGGCGCACTGGGCATTGAACCGCCCAGCCTCGAACCCCGGGCCACCGAGTACGTGCCGCAGATGCTGTCGCTGATCAACACCTTGCAACGCAAGGGCCTGGCGTACCAGGCCGACAACGGTGATGTGAACTACGCGGTGCGCAAGTTCCCTGGCTACGGCAAGCTCTCCGGCAAATCGCTCGACGACCTGCGCGCGGGCGAGCGCGTGGCGGTGGACAGCGACAAGAACGACCCGCTGGACTTCGTGCTCTGGAAATCGGCCAAACCCGACGAACCAGCCGAAGCCAGGTGGGACAGCGCCTATGGCGCGGGCCGGCCGGGCTGGCACATCGAGTGCTCGGCCATGAGCTGCAGCACCCTGGGCGAGACCTTCGACATCCACGGCGGTGGTGCCGACCTGCAGTTCCCGCACCACGAGAACGAGATCGCGCAGAGCGAAGGCGCCACCGGCAAACCGCTGGCGCGCTTCTGGGTGCACAACGGCTTCGTGCGGGTCGACAACGAGAAGATGTCCAAGAGCCTGGGCAACTTCTTCACCATCCGCGAGGTGCTGGCGAAGTACGACCCCGAGACCGTGCGCTTCTTCATCCTGCGGGCGCACTACCGCAGCGCGTTGAACTACAGCGATGCCCACCTGGACGACGCCCGGGGTGCGCTCAAGCGCCTGTACACCGCGCTGTCGCACGTGCCGCCGGCGGCTTCGACGCAGATCGACTGGTCCCAACCGCACGCTCAGCGCTTCCGCGCGGCCATGGACGAGGACTTCGGCACGCCCGAGGCCGTTGCCGTGTTGTTCGAACTGGCGGGTGAAGTCAACCGGAGCAAGGACGCGGCATTGGCCGGGCTGCTGCGCGCCCTGGGCGGCACGCTGGGCCTGCTGCAGGCCGACCCGGCCACCTACCTGCAGGGCGGTGGGGCCGAAGGCGGGCTGGACGAGGCGGCCATTCTGGACCTGATCGCCCAACGCAGCGCGGCCAAGCAGGCCAAGGATTTCGCTGGGGCCGATCGCATCCGGCAGCAGCTGCTGGACCAGGGCATCGTGCTCAAGGACAGCCCCGCGGGCACCACCTGGGAGCGCAACTGATGGCCACCACCGTCCTGCCCGAGCTCAACACGGAGGCGCCCGGCTATTGGGTGGATGCCTGTCGCCATCTCATGAAGCGCGACCGGGTGATGAAGAAGCTGATCCCCCAGCATGGGGGTGCCTGCCTGCAGTCGCGCGGAGATGCCTTCGTCACGCTGGCGCGCAGCATCGTCGGCCAGCAGATCTCGGTGAAGGCGGCCCAGTCGGTCTGGGACCGTTTCGAGCAATTGCCACGGAAGATGGTGCCCGCCCAGGTGCTCAAGCTGAAGGTGGACGACATGCGCGCGGCCGGCCTGTCGGCCCGCAAGGTCGAGTACCTGGTGGACCTTGCCCTGCACTTCGCCAACGACCAAGTCCACGTCAGCCAATGGGCCGACATGGACGACGAGGCCATCATTGCCGAGCTGGTGGCCATTCGTGGCATTGGCCGATGGACGGCCGAGATGTTCCTGATCTTCCACCTGATGCGGCCCAACGTACTACCCCTGGACGACCTTGGTTTGCAGAATGGCATCAGCCTGGCGTATTTTTCGGGTGAACCGGTCAGCCGCAGCGAGATCCGGGAGGTGGCGAACTCCTGGGCACCGTTCTGCAGCGTGGCAACTTGGTATATTTGGCGGTCGCTCGATCCGCTGCCGGTCAGTTACTGAGCGCACCGGCTTCGCCGGGACGTCGTGGCAAACAAGACCAAAGGAGCACACCTTGGCCAAAAAGAATTTTCTCGATTTCGAGCAACCGATTGCCGAGCTCGAAACCAAGATCGAAGAACTGCGTTATGTGCAGACCGAATCCGCGGTGGACATCTCCGAAGAGATTGAACAGCTGGCTGGCAAGAGCCTGCAGCTCACCAAGGACATCTACAGCAACCTCACGCCGTGGCAGATCACCAAGATCGCCCGCCACGCCGACCGCCCCTATACGCTGGACTACGTGCGCGAGATCTTCACGCACTTCCAGGAGTTGCATGGCGATCGGCACTTCTCGGACGACCTGAGCATCGTGGGTGGTCTGGCGCGCTTCAATGGCCAGCCCTGCATGGTGCTGGGCCACCAGAAGGGGCGCGACACGAAAGAGCGCGGCCTGCGCAACTTCGGCATGACCAAGCCCGAAGGCTATCGCAAGGCCCTGCGCCTGATGAAACTGGCCGAGAAGTTCAAGCTGCCGGTCTTCACCTTCGTGGACACGCCCGGCGCCTACCCCGGCATCGATGCCGAAGAGCGCGGCCAGTCCGAAGCGATCGGCCGCAACATCTTCGAGATGGCGCAGCTGGAAGTGCCCATCATCTCCACCATCATTGGTGAAGGCGGTTCCGGCGGCGCGCTGGCCATTTCGGTGGCCGACCAGGTGCTCATGCTGCAGTACTCGGTGTACTCGGTCATCAGCCCCGAAGGTTGCGCCTCCATCCTCTGGAAGACCAGCGACCGCGCCAGCGATGCCGCCGATGCCCTGGGCATCACCGCGCACCGCCTCAAGGCTCTGGGCCTGGTGGACAAGATCGTCAACGAGCCCGTGGGTGGCGCGCACCGCGACCACAAGCAGATGGCCGCCTTCCTCAAGCGCGCCCTGGGCGACGCCTGGCGCCAGGTGACGGACCTCAAGGCCAAGGAGCTGCTCGATCGGCGCTACGCGCGCCTCAACAGCTACGGCCGCTTCACCGACACCAAGGCCGAGAGCAAGGACAAGCGCTGAGGTGAATGCCTCGCCAACCCCGGCCAACCCCTGCGATCGGGCGTTGGCCGCGTGGTGCGAGCGCTGGGGCTTCCTGCAGCCAGCCGGGCCCATGGCGGTGGCCTTCAGTGCCGGTGCCGATTCCACGGCCTTGTTGCTTGCGGCGCATCGGCGTTGGCCGGGCCAGGTGATCGCCTTGCATGTGAATCACGGCTTGCAGGCGGCGGCCGACTCCTTTCAGAACCACGCCCAGGCGTTCTGCGCTCTGCACGGCATCGTCTTGCGCGCCGAGCGTGTGCGGGCTGCGCATGCGCCGGGCGATAGCCCGGAAGACGCCGCCCGCCAAGCCCGTTACACCGCCCTGGCGCGCATGGCCGAAGAGGCCGGTGCAGCCTGTGTGCTGCTGGGCCAGCACGCGGACGACCAGGCCGAAACCGTCCTGCTCGCGCTCAGCCGGGGTGCGGGCCTGCCGGGGCTGGCCGCCATGGCCGAGCGCTTCGAGCGCCATGGTCAGGTGTTTGGCCGGCCTTTGCTCGACGTGCCGTCCACCGCCTTGCGCGCCTGGCTGGCGTCCGCTCGTCACGCCTTTGTGGACGATCCCAGCAACGCCGACCAGCGCTTCACGCGCAACCGCATCCGTGCGCTGCTGATGCCCGCGTGGGAGGCCTGTTTTCCCGGCTTTCGGCCCATGCTCGCGCGCAGCGCGGCCCACGCCGCCCAGGGGCAGCGGCTGCTCGACGACCTGGCCCGCATCGATCTCGCGCAGGTGGGCACGCCTCCCGCGATCGCGGGGCTGCAGTCGCTGTCGCGCGACCGCCAGGCCAACGTGCTTCGCCACTGGTTGCGCGCCGAAGCGAATGTGGCGGCCAGCGCGGCCCAGCTGGACGAGCTGCTCGATCAGATCGCGGCCTGTACCACGCGCGGCCACCGCATCCGCCTCAAGGTGGCCAGCGGCTTGGTCACTCGCGAGGGTGGGGATCTGCGTTTCGTGGCGCCGATATAATTCCCGGTTGCCCTGAACGGCCCTTTGGGGCCTGGCATGCCGCGTGGAACACCGGTTTCGCGGCCGCAATCAACCCAATCCAATCCCTCCCGATGGCCTTGATAGTTCACAAGTACGGCGGCACCTCCATGGGGTCGACCGAGCGCATCCGCAATGTGGCCCGACGCGTCGCCAAATGGCACCGTGCCGGCCACCAGCTCGTCGTGGTGCCCAGCGCCATGAGCGGTGAAACCAACCGCCTGCTCGGCTTGGCCAAGGAGCTGGCCCCGGGCAAGACCGACAGCGCCTACAACCGCGAACTCGACATGCTCGCCGCCACCGGCGAGCAGGCCTCGTCGGCCCTGCTGGCGATCGCGCTGCAGGCCGAGGGCATAGGCTCGGTGAGCTATGCCGGCTGGCAGGTGCCGATCAAGACCAACAGCTCCTTCACCAAGGCGCGCATCGAATCGATCGACGACGCGCGCATCCGCGCCGACCTGGCCGCCAGCAAGGTGGTCATCGTCACCGGTTTCCAGGGCGTGGACCCCGAAGGCCACATCACCACGCTGGGCCGTGGCGGCAGCGATACCTCTGCCGTGGCCGTGGCCGCGGCGCTCAAGGCGGCCGAGTGCCTGATCTACACCGACGTGGACGGCGTGTACACGACCGACCCGCGCGTGGTGCCCGAAGCACGTCGCCTCCAGCGCGTGAGCTTCGAGGAAATGCTGGAGATGGCCAGCATGGGCAGCAAGGTGCTGCAGATCCGTTCGGTGGAATTCGCCGGCAAGTACAAAGTGCCCTTGCGCGTGCTCTCCAGCTTCACGCCCTGGGACATCGACCTGAATGAAGAAGCCGCCTCCGGCACCCTGATCACTTTTGAGGAAGACGAAGACATGGAACAAGCCGTCGTTTCCGGCATTGCCTTCAACCGCGACGAAGCCAAGATTTCGGTGCTCGGCGTGCCCGACACCCCCGGCATCGCCTACCAGATCCTGGGTGCTGTGGCCGATGCCAACATCGAGGTCGATGTGATCATCCAGAACCTGAGCAAGGACGGCAAGACCGACTTCAGCTTCACGGTGCACCGCAACGAATTCCAGAAGACGCTGGACCTGCTCAAGACCAAGGTCGTGCCCGCGCTGGGTGCGGCCGAGGTGGTGGGCGATGCACGCATCTGCAAGGTGAGCATCGTCGGCATCGGCATGCGCAGCCACGTCGGCGTGGCCAGCCGCATGTTCAAGTGCCTGAGCGTGGAGGGCATCAACATCCAGATGATCTCCACCTCCGAGATCAAGACCTCGGTGGTCATCGACGAGAAATACATGGAGCTGGCCGTGCGTTCGCTGCACCGCGAGTTCGATCTCGACCAGACCGCCGACACCATCACCGGTTGAACCCTCCACCAGAGGGAAATGCCTCCCGAGTTGAGGCATAATACGCAGCTTCCGGAGCGATGACCGAGTGGCCGAAGGTGCTCCCCTGCTAAGGGAGTATGGGGTGTAGAGCCTCATCGAGGGTTCGAATCCCTCTCGCTCCGCCAGTTATGCCAGGCGCCCCAGACGCGGGCTTCTGAACACCAAGCCCCACCGCCCATGGCCGTGGGGCTTTTTCACGTCCCGCCGCGTGGCGGCCGTGGCCGTTTTGATCGTCAAGGAGCCGCGATGAACGCTTCCCTCGCGCCCGCCCAGCAGATGCAGCTGGCGGTGCACTACCACTCGCAAGGCCTGCTGGACGCGGCCCGTTCGCTGTACGAAGGCGTGCTCAAGCAGTTCCCGACCGAATTCGCGGTGCTGTACCACCTGGGCCTGCTGGAGTCGCAGGCCGGCCATCCTGAACGCGCAGCGGGCTATTTCGGCCGTGCCGTGCAGTCCTCGCCGCAGAATGCCGATGCGCTGAACAATCTGGCGTTCACGCTGCAGCAGCTGGGCCGCGACACCGAGGCGCTGGCCACGTATGAGCAGGCGCGGGCGCTGCTGCCCGACGATGCGGACATCGCGATCAACCTCGGTCTGTTGCACAAGAAGCTGCAGCAGTTGCCCGAGGCCCTGGCCTGCTTCGAACGGGCCTTGCAGGCCCATCCGGCGCACACCGCGCTGCTGTGCAACCAGGGCAATGTGTTGCAACGCCTGGGGCGCCAGCCGGAGGCGCTGAGCAGCTACGAGCGGGCGCTGGCGGTCGAGCCCGACAACCCCGTGGTGCTGTGCAACCTCAGCAACGCGCTCAACGAACTGGCCCGGTACGACGAGGCCCTGGCCCGCGCCGAGCGCGCCACCGAGGCGCACCCGAAAAACGCCCAGGCCTGGGTGGAGCGCGGCAATGCGCTCAAGCAACTGGGCCGCATCCCCGAGGCCGTGGCCAGTTGCGAGAAGGCCATCGCGCTGGATCCGGCCATGGTCCAGGCGCACACCAACCTGGCGGCCACGGTGCTCAGCGACAGCGTGGACACGCCCCGCGTCATCGCCGCCGGCCGCAGGAGCCTCGAGGTGTTCCTGCAGAGCGTGTACCGCGCGCCGGCCTTGCGGCACGCGGGTCTGGCGCTCAGTGCCTTCCGCCTCAAACACGATGTGCAGCAGGCGCAGTGGCTGCAGGCGCACGGCCACGCTGTGCCCGGCCTGGCGCCGTTTCTCAAGACCGGCAGCGCGCTGCTGCAACAGGCGAAAGATTGGCCGCCCGGCGGCACGCTGCGCGCCTCGGCCAAGGAGCTGTCGAGCCTGCAGGAATTTCTGGCCACGCCCTGGCTGCATGCCATGCCCGATGCCATGCCCGACGTGCTCAACCCGGAGAACGACTGGCTCGCGCTGGAAGAGGCCTACCTTGCGGGCACGCCCGAAATCCTGACCATCGACCACTTCCTGTCCGAGCCGGCGCTCAAGGCCTTTCAGGACTTTGCCCACGCCTCGCGCGTGTGGCACGGCGAGTACGCCAACAGCTACCTGGGGGCCTTCGCCAACCGGGGCTTCAACAGCCCGCTGCACCTGCAGCTCGCGCGCGAGCTCAAGCAGCGCATGCCGCGTGTGTTCAAGGACTACCTGCTGACCCAGCTCTGGGGTTTCAAGTACGAGCCGGCCGTGACGCGTGGCATCAACGTGCACGCCGACTTCGCCAAGGTCAACCTGAACTTCTGGATCGCACCGAGCGAACACAACCTCGATCCCGAGAGCGGCGGCCTCAAGGTCTACGACGTGCCGGCGCCGGCCGACTGGACCTTCGAGCAGTACAACGCAGACAGTGCCCGCATCTACGAGTTCCTGGCGCAACACAAGGCGGGTTGCGTGACGGTGCCGCACCGCTGCAACCGCGCGGTGCTGTTCAACTCGGCGCTGTTCCACGAGACCGACACCATTCGCTTCGTGGACCGCTACGAAGCCCGGCGGGTCAACATGACCTACCTGTTCGGCCAGCAGTTGCGATAGCAAGCAAGGCCTGACCGACAATCGAGGCATGACGTCCTCCGCCCATTCCCCTGCGGCCCTGAGCCGCGCCGCCTTCGCCACCCTGTTGCTCATCGCATTCATGATGGGCGCCAACCACGTCGCCGCGCGGCTCGCGTTCGACCACGGCGTGAGCGTGGCCACGGCCGTGGCCTTCCGCAGCAGCGTGACGGCGTTGGTGGTCGCGGCCATCCTGCTGGTCTACCGCGTGCCCATGCGCCTTCAGGCGCGGCATCGCAAGGCCTTGCCCGCGATCGGCCTGCTGGTGGGTGTGCAAAGCCTGTGCCTGTACGCCGCCGTGGCGCGCCTGCCCGTGGCGCTGGCGCTGCTCGCGTTCAACACCTACCCCTTGTGGACGGCGCTCTGGGCGCGCCTGGTCTACGGCCAGCGGCCGCAGCCGCGCGTGCTGAAGGCCATGCCGGTGATGCTCCTTGGTCTGGCGCTCGCGCTCGACGTGTTCGGCGCGGCATCGGGCCTGGGCGCTTCGGGCCATTGGGCACAGATCGGTGTGGGCGTGGCGTTCGCGCTGGCCGCGGCCGCCACCTTCGGCATGGCGCTGGTGTTGACGCAGCACGAAACCAGTGAACTCGATGGCCGGCTGCGCACGGCCACCACCATGGCCATCGTCGCCGTGATGGCGATGATCGCGGCCACCGCGCAGGGCGGCCTGTCCCTGCCCACCGCGCCCACGGGCTGGTGGGGCTTGCTGGGCCTGACCTTCCTCTACGGCACCGCTTTCACCATCATGTTCACCGTGCTGCCCAAGCTCGGGGTGGTGGGCAATTCGGCCATCATGAACATCGAACCCATCTTCGCGCTGGTGCTGGCCTGGGCGATCCTGGGGCAGTCCATCGCCGCCGTGCAGGTGGTGGGCGGCCTGGTGGTGGTGGCCACGGTGATGTGGCTGGGCCTGCGCAAGGCCTAGGCCTTATTCCCCGTCGTCGAGCGACGCGCTCCAGCGCTCGTTCCATTCCCCGCGCGGCGGCGCGTCGCGCAGGTCCTCGATCTGGCGCCGGTCGCGTTTGGTGGGGCGGCCCATCGGCAGGCTGTGGGCCGGCTCGGGCGCCAGGCGCCGCTGCTCGGCGGCCTGGCTGCGCTGCAGGAGCGAGGCCGCGGTTTCTTCGTAGAGCAGGGCGGCCACCGGCGCGGGGCCGCGAACGCCGCTCAGGCCCTTCACGACCACGGTGCGCGTGTCCGGCCCGATGCGCAGCTCCAGGGTGTCGCCCGGTTTCACGTCGCGCGAGGGTTTGACCGGCAGGCCGTTGAGCCGCACATGGCCTTTGTCGATGGCTTCGCTGCTCAGGCTTCGGGTCTTGTAGAAGCGCGCGGCCCAGAGCCATTTGTCCAGGCGGACCTTGTCGGTGGCGTCGTCGGTGTCGGGTTTCATGAGTGGCTGGCAGGTGTGGCCAGGGGCAGGCGCACGATCGCTTCCAGCCCGATGACCTGGCCCTGGTGGGTGCGGTTGTTGAGTTCGATGCGGCCGTCCAGGGACAGCACGATTTCCCGGCAGATCGCCAGGCCCAGGCCGGAGCCCGACACGCCGGGCGCATGCTGCTGGTCGGTGACGAAGGGCTGGAACAGGCGTTCGCGCAGCGCGGGCGAGATGCCCGGGCCCTCGTCGCGCACGGTGAGCGCCGCGGTTTGCAGGTCCACCACCAGCACCACCGACAGGCTGGAGCCCGCGGGTGTGTTCTTGATCGCGTTGTGCAGCAGGTTGCGGCTGAGTTCGCGCAAGGCCCATTCGTGTGCCTGCACCGGCGCGGCCTGGGTGTCGATCGAGAAGTCGATCGAACGCTCCGCAATCAGCGCCGAGAGGTCCAGCGCCACCGCGCGCACCACCTGGGACCAGTCGATCACCGGCGGCTTGCCATCCTGGCGCAACTGCTCCACCTTGGCCAGCGCCAGCATCTGGTTGGCCAGTTCCGTGGCGCGCTCGACCGTGTGGCCGATCTCCTCCAGCGCCTGCTGGGGCGGGACGTCGCCGCGCCGCGCCGACTGCACCTGGGTTTTGAGCACCGCCAGTGGCGTGCGCAACTGGTGCGAGGTGTCGCGAACGAAGCGCTTCTGGTGTTCCAGCAGGTGCGAGAGCCGTTGCATGTGCTGGTTGGTGGCGTCCAGCAGCGGCAGCAGCTCGCGCGGCGCGCCTTCGGTGGACAGCGGCGAGAGGTCGTTCTCGCTGCGCATGCCCAGCGCCTGGCTGAGCGCGCGCACCGGGCGCGTGGCGCGCTGCACCACGAAGACCACCACGAGCGCAATCACCACCACCAGCGCGGCCTGCCGCCACAGCGTGTCGAGCAGGATCTGCCGTGCCAGCGTCTCGCGCAGCTCCAGCGTTTCCGCCACCTGGATGGTGGCCATGCCCTGCTCGTACACACCGGACACTGGTTGCAGCAGCACCGCCATGCGCACCGGCACGCCGCGGTATTCGTCGTCGTAGAAGTTGACCAGGGCGGCGTAGAGGTTCTTCTGCGGGATGTCGCGGCGCCAGTCGGGCATGTCGCGAAAGCCCGAGACCATCTCGCCCTTGAGGCCGCTCACGCGGTAGAAGATGCGGCTGCGGTTGTCGGCCTCGAAGGCTTCGAGCGCCGAGTAGAGCAGGGTGGATTCGACCCGCACCTCGTCGCCCGCGCCCGTCACCCGCAGCTGTTCGCCGAGCGACTTCGCGGTGGCCAGCAGGGTGCGGTCGTAGGCGGTGTCGGCGGCGTCGAGGGCCTGCCGGTACAGCACGACGGTGTTGATGATCACGAACGCGAACACCGGCAGCAGGATGCCCATGAGCAGTGTGCGGCGCAGCGACACCGCGCGCGGGCGTGGGGTCTCGGTGGTGGGGTTCACGCCGTGGCCTTCAGCAGATAACCCAGGCCGCGCAGCGTGACCAGTTGCGCGCCGGTGTGGGCGATCTTCTTGCGCAGGCGGTAGGCCACCACCTCGATGGCCTCGGGCTGCACCTGGCTCTCGCCCGGGAACACCAGCTCGAACAGGCGCTCCTTGGCGATGGCGTGGCCCGGCTTGCCGAGCAGGGCTTGCAGCAGCGCCAGTTCGCGCGGGGCGAGTTCCATCGGCCGGCCATCGAAGTAGACCGCGCCGCTGTCTTTCTCCACGTGCATGCCGCACCACACGGGCCCGCGCGCGGCCTGGTCGGCGTTGCTGGAGCGCCGCACCAGGGCCCGCACGCGGGCTTCGAGTTCGTCGAGGTCGAAGGGCTTGGGCATGTAGTCGTCGGCGCCCGTGTTCAGGCCGAGGATGCGGTCGCCCACCGTGCCACGCGCGGTCAGCACGATCACCGGGGTGCTCAGGCCGGCGGCGCGCGCCTGGCTCAACACCTCCAGCCCGTCCACGCCCGGCAGGCTCAGGTCGAGCAGCACCGCGTCGGGCAGGCTGGCCTGCCACAGCGCCAGGGCCCTGGCGCCGTCTTCGCAACCCAGCACCTGCATGCCGCGCCGCTCGAAGCTGCGCCGCAAGGTGGTCTGCATCGTGGCGTTGTCTTCGATCAGGAGCAGCTTCATGGCCTCCGATTATGGGCGTGGGGTGAACACCCGCCGGTCCGCGTCCGCGCCCGGCCTAGGGTTTGTCCCGATCGGTTGGACAGCGAACTGACAGCCGCCAAAACGAGCATGGCCTCTCCCATTCACTTCTGAAAGTCATCATGAAAAAACATGCCATCGCCTTGGCGGCTCTGGGTCTGGTCAGCGGTTACGCGAGCGCGCAGTCGTCCGTGACGCTGTACGGTGTGGTGGACGTGGCGCTCGAGCGCGTCAAGGGCGCCACCTCGGTCACGCGCGTGACCTCGGGGCAGCAGCAGGGTTCGCGCTGGGGCCTGCGCGGCACGGAGGACCTGGGCGGCGGGCTCAAGGCCACCTTCCTGCTGGAGTCCGGCTTCAACGCCGACGTGGGCACGCTCGGCCAGGGTGGCCGGCTGTTCGGGCGCCAGGGCTATGTGGGTCTGGGCGGCAACTGGGGCACGGTGCGCTTGGGCCGCCAGTACACGCCGATGGACGACATCGCCAGCATCATCGGCACCAAGGTCTACGACGTGGTGAGCGTGGTGCCCATCATCGGCAACGGGGACTACAACCGTGTGGACAACGCCATCACCTACGTGTCGCCCACCGTGGCCAGCACCGTGTTCCAGCTGCAGTACAGCCTGGGTGAGGAGCGCGCCAGCAACAACGCCAGCGCGGACTTCGGCAAACAGGTCAGCGCGCACGCGCTCTACGCGCAAGGCCCCTGGACGCTGGGCCTGTCGCTGATGCAGGTGGCCGATGCCGACGGCGTGCTGGCCGGCAAGCAGGGCAAGGACGCGCTGCTGTTCGTGGGGGCGTACGACTTCGGTCCGGTCAAGCTCACCGGCTACTACGACGTGGAAGACAAGGCCGTGGAGAAGCTCAAGCTGTTCGGCCTGGCGGCGGCCTTCAAGTTCGGCGAGACCACGGTGTCGGTGGGCGCGGCGCAGGCCAAGAACGTCAACGGCTCGGCCGCCGCGGCCAGCGACGACGCGAAGATCTACACCCTGCAGGCCACCCACAACCTGTCCAAGCGCACGGCGCTCTATGGCCACCTTACCGCCGTCTCCAACGACACGGCGGCGGCGCTCGGCTTCAACAGCCCGGTGGCCGGTTCGAGCTCCAACGGCATCCAGGTGGGCATTCGCCACCGCTTCTGAGCCCGCGCGGCGCCGGTCTGTCTCCTAGGGTTTCCCCCAATCAGAAGGACAGCGAACTGACAGCGTGCGGGCAGAAGATACGCACATCGGTTCAGCCATTCCCTAGGAGACAAGCCATGCGTCGCGACACCTTCCTCAAATCCCTTGCGGCCCTCGCCGCCGCCGGCGCGCTGCCCAACGCCGCGTGGGCCAGTGCCAACATCAAGATGATGATCCCCGCCAACCCCGGCGGTGGCTGGGACGGCACCGGCCGCGCGCTGGGCGACGCCATGCGCGATGCCGGCGTGGCCGCCTCGGTGACCTACGAGAACAAGGGCGGTGCGGCCGGTGCCATCGGCCTGGCCCAGTTCTACAACGCGAGCAAGGGCGACCCGAACGCGCTGATGGTCATGGGCGCCGTCATGCTCGGCGGCATCATCACCGGCAAGCCGCCGGTGTCCATCACGCAGCTCACGCCCATTGCGCGCCTGAGTACCGAGTACAACGTGTTCGTGCTGCCTTCCAACTCGCCGTTCAAGACCATGAAGGACGTGGTCGAGCAGCTCAAGAAGGACCCGGGCAGCATCAAGTGGGGCGGCGGTTCGCGCGGCGCCACCGAGCACATCGCCGCGGCGCAGATCGCGCAGCTGGTGGGCGTGCCCGCATCCAAGATCAACTACGTGCCGTTCCGGGGCGGTGGCGAAGCCACGGCCGCCATCCTGGGTGGCAACGTCACCGTGGGTGGCAGCGGCTACAGCGAATTCCAGCAGTACATCGAGAGCGGCAAGATGCGCGCCATCGCCATCACCTCGGCCCAGCGCGTCAAGGGCATCGATGTGCCCACGCTGAAAGAGCAGGGCATCGACGTGGAGATCGGCAACTGGCGCGGCGTCTACGGCGCGGCCGGCATCACCCAGGCCCAGCGCGACGCGCTCACCGCCATGATCGTCAAGGCCACGCAGAGCAAGTCGTGGGCGGCCGCCGTCGAGAAAAACAACTGGACGCCCGCGCTGCTGACCGGCAAGGCTTTCGACGAGTTCGTCGACAAGGACTTCTCCTCCTTGCGCGCGACCATGGTGCGTGCCGGCATGGTCTGAGCCTGCCTTCTCGGTGCGCTCCCGCCGGGAGCGCCATGCCCTCACCCTGGTGTGTTCGCGCGCCAGGGTGATTCGTTTTGATAAGGACCCGTCATGAACCCCACTCCCCAGGCCGCCGCCGCGCCCGACCACCGCCCCGGCCAACTGGCCATGGGCATCGGCGCACTGATCGTGGCCGCCGTGCTTGCCTATGGCGCGGCAGCGATTCCTTCCGACGCGGGTTACGCCGGCGTCGGCCCCGACTTTCTGCCCTGGGTGGTGAGCGCGGCGCTCGCCATCTGCGGCGTGATGCTCATCTGGGAAGTGCGCACCGGCGGCTACCGGCACATGGAAGAGCCTTCGGGCGCGGCGCGCGGCGACTGGCGCGCGCTGGCCTGGGTCTCGGCCGGCGTGCTGCTCAACGCGGCACTCATCACCACCATCGGTTTCATCCTGAGCTGTGCGCTGTGCTTCGCGCTGGCCGTGCGCGGTCTGCGCGCCAGCGAGGGCAAGCCCATCGGCGACCTGCGCCAGACCGTGAAGGACGCGGTCACCGGCATCGTCATCGCGGCGCCCGTGTACTGGCTGTTCACCAAGCTGCTGGCCGTGAACCTGCCCGGCGTCACCGCCAGCGGCTGGATCTGAATCGGAAGGCGGAACCGACATGATGGACACCCTCAACCAACTGCTCGCGGGCTTCGCCACCGCCGGCACTCCCATCAACCTGTTGTGGGCCTTCGCGGGCTGTGCCCTGGGCACCGCCATCGGCGTGCTGCCCGGCCTGGGCCCGGCCGTGACGGTCGCCATGCTGCTGCCCATCACCGGCCAGGTCGAACCCACGGCCTCCATGATCTTCTTCGCCGGCATCTACTACGGCGCCATGTACGGGGGCTCCACCACCTCCATCCTGCTCAACACGCCGGGCGAGACCGGCACCATGGTCACCGCGCTCGAAGGCTTCAAGATGGCCAAGAGCGGGCGCGCGGGCGCGGCCCTGGCCACCGCCGCCATCGGCTCCTTCGTGGCCGGCACCATCGCCACCATCCTGGTGACGCTGTTCGCGCCCATGCTGGCCGAATTCGCCGTGAAGCTCGGCCCGCCCGAGTATTTCTGCCTGATGCTGCTGGCCTTCACGACCGTGAGCGCGGTGCTCGGCCAGAGCACCTTGCGCGGCCTCACCGCGCTGTTCTTCGGTCTGGCGCTGGGCCTCATCGGCATCGACCAGATCACCGCGCAGGTGCGTTACACCGGCGGCATCCTGGAGTTCATGGACGGCATCGAGGTGGTGCTGGTTGCCGTGGGCCTGTTCGCCGTGGCCGAAGCGCTCTACAACGCGCTCTACGAAGGCCGCAGCGAGGCCAGCATGAACAAGATGAACAAGGCCCACATGACGCGCAGCGAATGGCGCCGCTCCTGGCCCGCCTGGCTGCGCGGCACCGCCATCGGTTTCCCCTTCGGCACCATCCCCGCCGGCGGCACCGAAATCCCCACCTTCCTGAGCTACGCCACCGAGCGCAAACTCGCCGCACCCGAGCACAAGGCCGACTTCGGCACCGTCGGCGCCATCGAAGGCGTGGCAGGGCCCGAGGCCGCGAACAACGCGGCCGTCACCGGCACGCTGGTGCCACTGCTCACGCTGGGTATTCCGACCTCGGTGACGGCCGCCATCCTGCTGAGCGCGCTGCAGAACTACGGCATCAACGCCGGCCCGCAGCTGTTCCAGACCTCGTCCGCGCTCGTGTGGGCGCTGATCGCCTCGCTCTACATCGGCAACGTCATGCTGCTGGTGCTCAACCTGCCCATGGTGGGCCTGTGGGTCAAGCTGCTGAAGATTCCGCGCCCGCAGCTCTACGCCGGCATCCTGATCTTTGCCACCGTGGGTGTGTACGGCATGCGCCAGAGCGCGTTCGACCTTTTCCTCATGTACGGCCTGGGCCTGCTCGGTGTGGTGATGCGCCGCTACGACTTCCCCACCGCACCCGTGATCGTGGGCCTCATCCTCGGCCCGATGGCCGAAGCGCAGATGCGCAACGCCTTGTCCATCGGGGAAGGCAGCTTCATGGTGTTCCTGCAGCGCCCCATGTCGGCCACGCTGCTGGCCGTGGTGCTCGTGGTGCTGGTGTTGCCGCGCCTGTTGGCACGGCTCAAAGGGCCTGCGGGGGCCTAGCCTCGATCCGAAACCGTCTCTCGGCTAGGGGGAATCCCTGGCCTGGAAGGCCTGGGTTGTCACCTGCATACAACGCGGCAAGCACCCAGTTTCCCGGCAGACCCACCACGATTCCTGCCCGCGCAGGAGTCAGGTGCAGGTATCTGGAATGAAAAGCCGGATGGCGGCAACGAAGCGCGTCCGGCCCTGAGGTCAAAGTCCTCCCGAGTCGTCAAGCCTGTCAGCCTTGACAGGCGTTGGACGCCGCTTTTCCCCCAAGACAGCATGGCCGCCCATGAAAAGCGTGGGGCGGCGAGCCCGTCTTCGCCCGTTGAGTCATGCCAACTTCGTGAGGTTCGGGTTTCTGCAATGAACACTTCCAGATCTGTTGAACAGGCGCATCAAGAATTGAAAGACGCCTGTCTCGCCTTCATTCGTGGGCGGCCGTGGGACTCGGTCACTTGCCATGCGGTCATCCTGAACAAGATGGCCCGAATCAGCATCTATCTGGTTCACGAGAACCAGATCGAAAGAAAAAGGCTCGCAGCGACTGGGGCTTTCACGGCACCCGAAGACGCCGTGCTGTTCCTGCGCGACGATCTTTTGAGCACCACCGGGGAGCGCATGTGGGGCCTGACCTTCACGCTGTATCCCGACGGCAGGTTCAACATCGAGTTCGACTGCCACCAGCCCAAGGGCCACGAAGCCGCATCCACGCCAGGCGAAGCCTTGTCTGTCGCCGAGAGACTGCCTCAGGCCTGGGACAGGATGGCCGCGGCGCTGTCCGCTCACCAATCCTTCGAAGACCAATGGCTCGTCACCGCCATGACCTGGCTGGAGCAGCAGACGACGAAGCACCGCCAGGCATGGGGCCTGGGCAGCGAAACCCAATGGCACCTCGACATGGACGAAGGCTGGTTGCGCTGGAGTTTCGCCGACGGCCGCGTGATGCAGGCCGCCGCGCAGGTGGTGGGGGTCTACTGCACGAAGGAGAGCCGCTTCACCTGGGGTTGGGAACACCCTTCGGTGCCCGACGCCTTGCAACGGGCCGCACAGCAGGTGCGCACCCTCGGCTTTGATCGGTGGGTCACGCGCGTCGTGAACTGCTCGCAGGATGAGGCCTGGCAATTCGCCGCCATGGCCGCACAGCACGACGGGGCCGCCGGGGCCTACCGGGGCGACAACGATGGGACGTGGATGTACCTGAGTTTCGATGAGCCCAGGGCCGTGACGCTGTGATGCCTCAGGTGGCGTGACCTCAGGTGGTGCCCGTTCGCTCGGACGGGGACCACTCGCCCCCGAAGAGCATCCTCTCCAGGCAGTGGCTGGCCTGCGGCACGTCATGGGTCTGGGCCAGCAAGAAGACGGCGTCTCGATCCGGTCGCGAGACACCGAGTTGCTCCAACAGGCCGTGCAGCCATGCCGCGTCATCCTGCTGAATCCGTTCGATCAGGCAATGGATGGCGTAGCAGGGGTTTTCCGCCGCCATCTTCAGCTTGGCGGCCGTCCATCCCTCCGAGCGGGCAGAGCGGTTCAGGGTCTCGACGAACGCGGGGGAATGGAAGTCGACGCGCCAGGCCGTCTCTCGCCGGTTCAGTTCGCGCGTCGAGAAAAACGATCGGATGCCTCGGTACACCCGGTAGCCGGCATAGGCCAGGCCTGTGGCGATGGCGATGAACGCCAGCGGGGGAAAGAGGAATGCCAAGGCGCTGAAGAGGGTGGCCGCGATGCCGGTGATGGTTTCTATCCTTGCCTTGGTCCGCTTGTCTCGGGCTTGTTGCAGCGCGTCCTTGCGTTGGCTGCGGGCGTGTCGGATCACATGGGCTTGCAGCGATGTCGGGCTGGCGGCTGTTGAGCCGCTTTCGATCAAGCGCAGCGCGCGCTTGGCCTGTTCGACCAGCTTGCTCGACGAATGCCATTTGAAGATGCCCGCCAAGGCTTGAAACGCCGAGCCCACGATGCCCACGATGCTGGCGGCCAACGAGAGCCACGCACTGGCCTTGAAGGCCAGCTTCAGGGCGGAAAACAGGCGCGATGTCCACGACACGACGGTGTAGCGAACCACATCCACGATCTGCTCCGGCGCGTGCCGCATGGCCGTCTCCAGCTGCACCTTGGAGGCGCGCGCCTGCCAGGCCTTTTTGGCGGCGTCGCACAGTCGCCGCGCCAGAGAGGGATGTGCCTCTGAATGCGCCCACCGGCGGTGGGCCTCGTCCAGCGCCAGTTGGCCTTGTGCGAATGCGGCGTGGGTCGCCTGTCGGTGCGACAAAGCCTGGCAGGTGTTGGACAGGTTTTTGATCGCCGCGCCCGTGTCGATGGCACCGCCCGCACCCTGGAGGGCCTGGAAGGCGCCCAGCGCTTCCACGGGAAAACCATCCCCGATCGGTGCGCTGTTCTCATGCCCGGTTTTTTCCAGGGGCGCCTTGCTCAGCCCCGAGGCAACGCCTTGCGGCGCCCGGGTGAGGCAGGCCATGCCGCACACGGCATCGAGTTGGGAATGCAGCCGTCGGGCTCTAACCGCCCCCTCCAGGTGCCCCGGGTCCGTGGAGGCGAGTGGGGTGTCCCTGAACACCCACACGTCCGCGTGCGCGTGGCCGTGGTGGCGTGGGCTGCCCGTCGGCCCATTCACTTCGCCACGGGAAGAGGGCGGGCGGGTCGGAAAAGCCAGGACAGAGGAAAGAACCATGTGCGTCATCGCGGCGAATCGTAGTTCTTACTTATTACTCTTCAATGACAGCGCAGGCACGGAGAAGTGCAGGGTTACCATCCCGCCATGACCCGGGACAACCGCCTGCCGCGTGACGCGCAAAGCATCCTCGAACTCGCCGCGAGGTCGATGTTCGATCTGTTCGCCAACGCCAGCGAGGGCATGATGCTGGTGGACCGCGACGCGCGCGTGGTCTGGATCAACGACCAGTACCGCCGCTTCCTGCCCGCGCTGGGCTTCGAGCGCGAGGAAGACTTCGTCGGCCACCCGGTCTCGCGCGTGGTGCAGAACACGCAGATGCACCAGGTGCTGGCCACCGGCAAGCCCATCCTCATCGACCTGCTGACCAACCGCGCCGGCACCTTCGTGGTGAGCCGCATCCCGCTGCGCGACGACGCGGGGGAGGTGATCGGGGTGCTGGGCATCGTGCTGTTCGACCACCCCGAGACCACGCTGCAACCCCTCATCAGCAAGTTCGCGCGGCTGGAGCAGGACCTGAGCGAAGCCCGGCGCGAACTCGCGAGCCAGCGCCGCAGCAAGTACACCTTCGCCAGCTTCGTGGGCAGCAGCGCCGCCGCGCTGGAGGTCAAGCGCCAGGCCCGGCGCGCCGCGCAGTCGGCCAGCCCGGTGCTGTTGCTGGGCGAGACCGGCACCGGCAAGGAGTTGCTCGCGCACGCCATCCACGCGGCCTCGCCGCGCGCGGGCCGCTCGTTCGTGAGCGTGAACATGGCGGCCGTGCCCGACACGCTGCTCGAAGCCGAGTTCTTCGGCGTGGCCCCCGGGGCCTACACCGGCGCCGACAAGAAAGGGCGCGACGGCAAGTTCAAGCTGGCCGATGGCGGCACGCTGTTCCTGGACGAACTCGGCGACATGCCGATGTCGGTTCAGGTCAAGCTGCTGCGCGCGCTGCAGGAAGGCGAGATCGAGCCGCTGGGTTCGAACAAGCTGGTGCGCTTCGACGTGCGCGTGGTCGCCGCCACCTCGCGCGACCTGCAGCAGATGGTGCGCGAAGGCAGCTTCAGGGAAGACCTCTACTACCGCCTCAACGTGTTGCCCATCCGCGTGCCGCCGCTGCGCGAGCGGCAGGACGACATCGCGCTGCTGATCGAGGCCCTGTGCGAAGACATCGCCGCGCGTGGCGGCGGCGCGCAGCTGGAGCTGACCGCCGACGCCCAGGCCCTGCTGGCCGCACAGCCCTGGCGCGGCAACATCCGTGAACTGCGCAACGTGCTGGAACAGCTTGCGCTGCGCAGCGACTCGCACCACATCGCCGCCGCGCAGGTGGGGGCGGTGCTGCAAGAAGCCGGCCTGCCCGCCCTTGCGCCGGCGGCCACGTTGCCGAAGGCCGTCGCGCGTGCGATGGAAGAGGGCGACGAACTGCGCCCGCTGCCCGAGCAGATCGCCGAGCTGGAGCAGCGCGCGATCGCGCAGGCCCTGGCCCGCACCGGTGGGAACCGCACCGCAGCCGCGAAGCTGCTCGGCATCTCGCGCGCCAGTCTGTACGACCGTTTGGCGGCCTTGGGCGATGCGTCTGAAATTCAGACGATTGTCTGAATTTCAGACAATTTCACGATTCGAGATTGTCTGAAATCTGGACAATCGCCAGGGCGTTCTGAACAAAACCCTTTGAAATCAAAGGCCTGTACCGCTGGCACGAAGTCTGCGATAAGGAAGGCACGGCGCACCGCGCTGTCACGATCCTTCCAACCAGGAGACAAGACATGACTCACACCACCCGCCGCCTGGCGGTCATCGCGCTCGCCTGCTCCGCGGCGCTCGGCACCTCGCTCGTTTCGGCCCAGGCCAACAAGGGCGAGATCCGCATCGCCCACATCCACAGCAAGACCGGCCCGCTGGAGGCCTATGCCAAGCAGACCCAGGCCGGCCTGATGATGGGCCTGAGCTACGCCACCGGCGGCACCATGATGGTGGGTGGCAAGAAGATCGTCGTGATCGAGAAGGACGACCAGGGCAAGCCCGATGTGGGCAAGAGCCTGCTGGCCGCCGCCTACGCCGACGACAAGGTGGATCTGGCCATCGGCCCGACCGCTTCGCCCGTGGCCCTGGCCATGCTGCCCGTGGCCGAGGAGTACAAGAAGATCCTGCTGGTCGAGCCCGCTGTGGCCGACTCGATCACCGGCGACAAGTGGAACAAGTACATCTTCCGCACCGGCCGCAACAGCAGCCAGGACGCCGCCGCCAACGCCGTGGCGCTGGACCAGCCGGGCAACGTGATCGCCATGCTGGCCAACGACAACGCCTTCGGCCGCGACGGCGTGAAGGCCGCCAAGGACTTCACCAAGAAGGCCAAGATCGTTCACGAGGAATACCTGCCCGTGGGCACGACGGACTTCACCGCCGGCCTGCTGCGCATCGTCGACAAGCTCAAGGACCAGCCGGGCACCAAGTACATCTCGGTGGGCTGGTCGGGCGCGCCCACGCCCTTCGGCAAGATCGCCGAGATGGAGCTGGACAAGCGCTACGGCATCAAGCTCGCCACCGGCGGCAACATCCTGCCCGCGATGGTGGCCTACAAGCAATTCCCGGGCATGGAGGGCGCGCTGTACTACTACTTCGGCATCCCCAAGAACCCGGTGAACGACGCGATGGTGGCCGAGCACTACAAGCAGTTCAAGACGCCGCCGGACTTCTTCACCGCCGGTGGTTTCTCGGCCGCGATGGCCGTGGTGACCGCGCTGAAGAAGACCAATGGCGACACCAAGACCGACACGCTCATCAAGACCATGGAAGGCATGAGCTTCGACACGCCCAAGGGCACGATGACCTTCCGCAAGGAAGACCACCAGGCCATGCAGAGCATGTACCACTTCAAGATCAAGGCCGACCCGGCGTTTGCCTGGGGCGTGCCCGAGCTGGTGCGCGAGATCAAACCCGGGGACCTTGCCATTCCTATTCGGAATGGCCGGTAACCCCCTGCGCCGCTGACGCGGCTTCCCCCTTGAAAAGGGGGACAACACCTGCGGCCCGGCAAAGCCGGTTCCGCGGTGTTTCTGGAAGTTCGCCGCACTTGCGGCTCACGGCATACCGCTGCCTTCTGCGGAGAGTCCCTTCATGCTTGAAACCCAAGACCTCACGGTCCGCTTCGGCGGGCACGTGGCGGTGAATGCCGTCTCGTGCGCGTTCGCGCCGGGCACGCTCACCGCCATCGTCGGCCCCAACGGCGCGGGCAAGACGACCTACTTCAACCTCATCTCGGGCCAGATCAAGGCCAGCGCGGGCCGTGTGCGGCTCGGTGGCAAGGACATCTCGGCGCTGGGCGCGCCGGCGCGCGCGCAGGCCGGGCTGGGCCGGGCGTTCCAGCTGACCAACCTGTTCCCCAACCTCACGGTGCAGGAGAACGTGCGGCTGGCGGTGCAGGCGAGGGCGGGCGCGGGGCTGAACCTGTGGCGCATCTGGAGCGACCGGCGCGACCTGCTGCAGCGCGCCGACGAGGTGCTGGAAACCGTGGCGCTGGCCGACAAGCGCGACGCGCTCGCCTCCAGCCTGCCGCACGGCGACCAGCGCAAGCTGGAGGTCGGCATCCTCATGGCGCTGGAGCCGCAGGTCTTCATGTTCGATGAACCCACGGCCGGCATGAGCGTGGACGAGGTGCCCGTGATCCTGAACCTCATCCGCAAGCTCAAGGAAGACAAGCGCAAGACCATCCTGCTGGTCGAACACAAGATGGACGTGGTGCGCGAACTCTCGGACCGCATCATCGTGCTGCACAACGGAGAGCTCGTGGCCGATGGCGAACCCGCCACCGTGATCGCCTCGCCCGTGGTGCAGCAGGCCTACCTTGGCATCAACCCCGAAGAAGAGGTGAGCGCATGAGCCAGGACCTGTTGACGCTGAAAGGGGTTCACACCCACATCGGCGCGTACCACATCCTCCACGGCGTGGACCTCGCCGTGCCCGCCAACCAGCTCACGATGCTGCTGGGCCGCAACGGCGCGGGCAAGACCACCACGCTGCGCACCATCATGGGCCTGTGGCACGCCAGCCAGGGCACGGTGACGCTCGACGGCCAGGACATCACCCAGCGCCCCACGCCCGACATCGCGCGCAGCGGCGTGGCCTACGTGCCCGAGAGCATGGGCATCTTCGCGGACCTCTCGGTGCGCGAGAACATGCTGCTGGCCGCGCGCGGCGCGCGCAGCCTGGACGACATCGACACCAACCGCCTCGAATGGATCTTCGGCCTGTTCCCGGCCATGAAGAAATTCTGGCTGCACCCGGCCGGCAAGTTGAGCGGTGGGCAGAAGCAGATGCTCGCCGTCTCGCGCGCCATCGTCGAGCCGCGCAAGCTGCTGCTGATCGACGAGCCCAGCAAGGGCCTGGCGCCCGCGATCATCCAGAACATGATCGCGGCCTTCCGCGAACTCAAGGCCGCCAAGACCACCATCCTGCTCGTCGAGCAGAACTTCAACTTCGCGCGCCAGCTCGGCGACACCGTGGCCGTGATGGACGACGGCCGCGTCGTGCACAGCGGCTCCATGGCCGAACTCGCGGCCGACGAATCGCTGCAATCCAAGCTGCTGGGCCTGTCCCTCGGAGCACACCAATGAAACTCAACGCCGACTTCGACTGGAAGCCGCTGGCCCTGGTGCCCGCGCTGGCGCTGCTCGCGCTGCCCGCCGTGGGCAGCCCGTCCACCTGGATCACGCTCACCGTGGCCGGCCTGGCCATGGGCATGATCGTCTTCATCATCGCCTCCGGCCTCACGCTGGTCTTCGGCCTCATGGACGTGCTCAACTTCGGCCACGGCGTGTTCATCGCGCTGGGCGCTTTCGTGGCCACCACCGTGCTGGCCAGCATGGGCAGCTACACCACGGCCAACAGCCTCTGGCTCAACCTCGTGGCCTTGCTGCCCGCCATGCTGGTGGCCATGGCCGTGGCCGGCGCGCTGGGCTGGGTGTTCGAGCGGCTCATCATCCGCCCGGTGTACGGCATGCACCTCAAGCAGATCCTCATCACCATGGGCGGCATGATCATCGGCGAGGAGATGATCAAGGTCATCTGGGGCCCGGAGCAGATCGCGCTGCCGCTGCCCGAGAGCCTGCGCGGCTCTTTCATCTTCGGCGACGCCGCGGTGGAGAAGTACCGCCTGCTCGCCGTGCTGGTGGGCGCGGCCGTGTTCGCGGCGATGGTGTGGACGCTCAACCGCACCAAGGTCGGCCTGCTGGTGCGCGCCGGTGTGCAGGACCGCGAGATGGTCGAGTCCCTCGGCTACCGCATCCGGCAGCTCTTCATCGGCGTGTTCGTGGTGGGCAGTGCGCTCGCCGGCCTGGGCGGCGTGATGTGGGGCCTGTACCAGCAGACCGTGCTGCCGCAGATGGGCGCGCAGGTCAACGTGCTGATCTTCATCGTCATCATCATCGGCGGCCTGGGCTCCACGCTGGGCGCGCTCATCGGCGCGCTGCTGGTGGGGCTGATGGCCAACTACACCGGCTTCCTGGCGCCCAAGGTCGCGCTGTTCTCCAACATCGCGCTCATGGTCGCCATCCTGCTGTGGCGGCCCCAGGGCGTGTACCCGGTCACGAACCGATAAGAAGGAGCCGAAGCATGTTGTCCCGTCTCCTCTCCAACGACCTGCCGCGCAGCCGCTGGCTGGTCGCCTTGCTGATCGTGCTCTTCCTGGGCCTGGCCTTCGCGCCCTTCCTGTTCCCGGGCGTGAAAGCGCTCAACGTGGCCGCCAAGGTGCTCATCTTCGTGGCGCTGGTGGCCAGCTTCGACCTGCTGCTGGGCTACACCGGCATCGTGAGCTTCGCGCACACCATGTTCTTCGGCATCGGGGCCTACGGCGTGGCCATCGCGCTCAACGCGGCGGAGTCACCGTCCTGGGGCGCCATTGCACTGGGTGTGCTCTGCGCGCTGCTGGTCTCGCTGGTGCTCTCGCTGCTCATCGGCCTGTTCTCGCTGCGGGTGCGCGCGATCTTCTTCGCCATGATCACGCTCGCGGTGGCCTCGGCCTTTCTCACGCTGGCCTCGCAGCTGTCGGATTTCACCGGTGGTGAAGACGGCCTGACCTTCCGCGTGCCCGAGTTGCTCTCGCCCGGCTTCACGCTGACCGAAGAGCCGCTGCAGACGCCGCTGGGCGAGGTCGATCTGAACGGCCGGCTGATCACCTATTACCTGATCTTCCTGGCCGTCACCGCGATCTTCCTCACCATCCTGCGCATCGTGAACTCGCCCTTCGGCCGCGTGCTGCAGGCCATCCGCGAGAACGACTTCCGTGCCGAGGCCCTGGGCTACCGCACCGTCGTCTACCGCACGCTGTCCAACGTGCTCTCCGCCTCCTTCGCCACGCTCGCGGGCTGCCTGCTCGCGCTCTGGCTGCGCTACAACGGACCGGACACCTCGCTCTCGTTCGAGATCATGCTGGACATCCTGCTCATCGTCGTCATCGGCGGCATGGGCACGCTCTACGGCGCTTTCATCGGCAGCGTGCTTTTCGTGGTGGCGCAAAGTTACCTGCAGGACCTGCTGCGCATGGCCGGCAGCGCCACCGAAGGCCTGCCGCTGTTGCCCGCGCTGCTCACGCCCGACCGCTGGCTGCTCTGGCTGGGTGTGCTCTTCGTCCTGTCGGTGTATTACTTCCCCACGGGCATCGTGGGCAAGCTGCGAGAGCGGGCCTCGCTCGCGCGCCTGAAAGGAGGCCGGCCATGAACACCGCCACCACCCTCGCGCCCGCGGCCACCGCCGTGACTCCGCGCTCGCGCTACCTCACCTGCGCAGGCCGCGAAATCCACTTCATGGACTGGGAGCCCGAGACGCCCAATGGTCAGACGGTGGTCGCCTGGCACGGCCTGGCCCGCACCGGACGCGACATGGACCCACTGGCCGCGCACCTCAGCGCGCAGGGCTGGCGCGTGATCTGCCCCGACACGATCGGGCGCGGCCTCTCGGAATGGAGCCCCGAGCCCGAAGCCGAGTACTGCCTGGACTTCTATTCGCGCATCGCCACCGCGTTGGTGGACCAGCTCGTCATCAAACGCTTCCATTGGGTGGGCACCTCCATGGGCGGCGCCATCGGCATGGTGTGCGCCGCCGGCCCGCTGCACGGGCGCATCGAGCGGTTGGTGCTCAACGACATCGGCCCCAAGCTGGCCGACGCGGCGGTGCAGCGCATCCGCAGCTACGCGGGCAACCCGGCCGCGTTCCACACCATGAGCGAGCTGGAACAGTACTTCCGCACCGTCTACAAGCCCTACGGCTACCTGAGTGACGCGCAGTGGCGCCTGCTCACCGAAAGCTCGGCGCGCCGACTGGCCAATGGCCGCGTCACGCCACACTACGACCCGGCCATGGTGATGCAGTTCAGCCACCACCCCGCGGACTACGACCTCTGGCCCACCTACGACCGCATCGACGTGCCCGTGCTGTGCCTGCGCGGCGCGGAGTCGGACCTGCTGCTGGCCGACACGGCCGAGGCCATGCGCGACCGCGGGCCGCGCGCGCTGGTGGTGACGATTGCCGGCTGCGGGCACGCGCCCGCGCTCAACGTACCCGAGCAGTTCGAGCTGGTGCAGCGGTTTCTGGCGGGGCACTGAGCCGGGCACTCACGGAACGATCCCATGCGCCTTCATCACGGCTTCCTCGTCGCCCGTGATCCAGCCAAACACCGTGGCCGTGTCGCCTTCCCGGCGGACGAGGTACGCGTTGGTGAAGTCGATGGTCTTTTTTTCGTTGCCGATGGCATAGGTCGCCTTCCAGTCCACGCGCGCCAGCGCGTGAAGATCGTCGATGCCGGAGATGTCCAGGCGCTGGAGCTTCATGCCGCTCATGCCGATCTGCCGGTAGCGCTCGAAGCCGTCGGCCATCACCCGCTTCAACTGGTCGTCGTTCTGCCCCGTGACCACGCCCGACGGGGTCGCCGCGATGAATGCCTTGGCGTAGAGATTCGCGACCGCCACGAGGTCTGAATCACCGCGGAGGGATCGGTTGAACTCGCGCTCATAGCGCTGGAACAATTCATTCACCAACGATTCCATGGATGGAGATCCGGTCTGGTGGGTCATGGGCTCCTCGCTGCAGGGAGAAAAAGGGCATCGCACCCGATCGATGGGGTTCAACTACCATGGCGACTGTCGTTTGGCCGTGAACCTTGGAGTGGCGTGATGCGTCTTGAGTTCGGCATTTTCCTTCTCCACCCATGAGCCGCCTTCGTGAAGCCGGGCGCCGCATTCGGCACGCCGCGCTGAACACACCAGGGTTGCGCGTGATCCTGCTGGCCATCCGCAATTACGTCCTGCACCAGAGCGCCAACCAGGCCGGCAGCCTCGCGTTCTCGTCGGTGCTGGCCATGTTTCCGCTCCTGATCCTGTTGTCCGCTTCGGCCGGCTACCTGGGCAAGCCTGGCGACGCGGCGGCGCTGGTGGGCCGCGTGGTGGGGTACACGCCGCAAGTGGTGCGCGACGTGATGCAGCCGGTCATCGAGCAGGTGCTGGCCCAGCGCAACCAGGCCTTGCTGGCCGTGGGCGTGCTGGTGACGCTGTGGACCGCCTCGTCGGGCATGCAGGCGATCCGCTCGGCGCTGAACCGCGCCTATGGCATCGAGCGCGGGCTGCCGTTCTGGAAGGCGCGCATCAAGGTCACGCTGTTCACGGTGGTGGTGGGCTCGGGCGTGCTGCTGGCTTTCAGTTCGGTGGTGGTGATGCCGTATGTGTGGCTGTTGTTGGCCGAGAACGTGGGCGTGGGGCGGGAGACCTTGTGGGCGCGCAACAGCGTGCGCTATGGCTCGGCGTTCCTGGTGCTGGTGATGTTGTATGCCTTGATGTACGGCTGGCTGCCGGACATTCGCCAGCGGCTCTACACCGTGATCCCAGGTGCCGTGGTGGGGGCGGCCCTCTGGGTGGGGGCGGCCGCGAGCCTGTCGTACACCTTGCGCACCGCGGGCAAGCTGGCCTTGCTCTACGGCAGCTTCGCGGGCGTGGTGGCCACGCTGGTGTTTCTGTACATCAGCGCCACCACGCTGATCTTCGGTGCCGAGATCAATGGGGTGCTGCGCGGCTCGGTGGAGCCAGACGGCAAGACCTCCCCGTCTTAGCGGATGCGCCGGCCCAACGGCGTGTAGCGCAGCAGCTTGCTCAAGCCATCGCGGCCGCTGGCGGCTCGGCCCACGAGGGCGGTGGCCGCCAGCTACCTGCCGTGCGCACGACCACCGAAGGGCTCGTGCGCGTGAGCGCCCATGCCGCAATGCCCGCGCCCAGCACCAGCCAGTGCTCGCCGGGAAAACTGTCGCGGGCGCCGTCTTGCGCTTTGGCTCGCTCGACGAGCGAGCCTTGGGTTTTTCTTCTGGTCACCACGGTGCATCTCCTACAGTGATCGAGGCTCCACCTTATCGCGCCAGGACACGAGGCGATGTAGGACGACTTCGCGTCCTCATGGCCGCGCGGGCCGCTCCCGGCGGCGCTATTGCCGCAGGATCTTCTCCATCGTCCTGCCCTTGGCCAGCTCGTCGATCAGCTTGTCCAGATAGCGGATGCGCTGCATCAGTGGGTCTTCCACCGCCTCGACGCGCACGCCACAGACGACGCCGGTGATCAGTGAGGTCTTCGGGTTCATCGCCGGGGCCTGGGCGAAGAAGGTTTCAAAGTCGTGCCCCTGCGCGATCTGCCGCTCCAGGCCCGCCTGGTCGTAGCCCGTCAGCCAGCGGATGACGTCGTCCACTTCCGCTTTCGTCCGGTGCTTGCGCTCCGCTTTCTGCACATACAGCGGGTAGACCTTGGCAAACGCCGTCTTGAAGATGGGGTGGGCGGGCATGGTCTTCCCTCGTGTGAACCAGCAGGATCAGTCTTTCGCGCCCAGCGCCAGGGCCCGTTCGCGACTGGCCTGCAGCTCCATCGGGTTGTCCGCTGTCTTGGTGGGCCAGCCTTGCAGGTGCCGCTCGGCCAGATCGGCCAGTGCGCGAATCCACTCGGGCGAGTCGTTCACGCAGGGGATGTACTGGAACTGCTGGCCGCCCGCGTGCAGAAAGGCTTCGCGCGCCTCCATGTTGATTTCTTCCAGCGTCTCCAGGCAATCGCTGGTGAAGCCGGGGCAGACCACGTCCACGTTCTTCAAACCCTTCTTCGCCATTGCCACCAGCGTGGGCTCGGTGTAGGGCTCCAGCCATTTGGCCTTGCCGAAGCGCGACTGGAAGGTGAGGGTGTAGCGCTCGGGCGCCAGGCCCAGTTGCTCGGCCAGCAGGCGCGCGGTCTTGCGGCATTCGCAGTGGTAGGGGTCGCCCAGGTGCAGGGTGCGCTCGGGCACGCCGTGGAAGCTCATCACCAGGTGGTCGCCCTGGCCGTGCGCCGTCCAGTGCGCGCGGATGGTCCGGGCCAGCGCCTTGATGTAGCCCGGGTCGTCGTGGTAGCGGTTGACGAAGCGCAGCTCGGGCAGGCTGCGCACGGGCTGGCTCCAGGCCGTCACCGCGTCGATCACGCTGGCGGTGGTGGTGCCGCTGTACTGCGGATAGGCCGGCAGCACCAGCACGCGGGCCACGCCCTGGGCCTTGAGCTCGTCGAGCACGGACGCGATGGACGGGTTGCCGTAGCGCATGGCATAGCGCACCGTCACCTGGTGGCCGCGCTCGCCCAGGTAGCCGCGCAGCAGCGTGGCCTGTTTTTCGGTCCACACCTTCAGCGGCGAGCCCTCGGGCAGCCAGACGCTGGCGTATTTGGCGGCGGACTTCTTCGGTCGCGTGCGCAGGATGATGCCGTGCAGGATGGGCCACCAGACCAGCGGGGGAATCTCCACCACGCGGGGGTCGCCGAGGAACTCGGCGAGGTAGCGGCGCAGGGCGGGGGCGCTGGCTTCGTCGGGCGTGCCGAGGTTGCAATAGACGATGGCCGTGCGCGCAGGTTGGCCATGGGGGATCGTCGGTTCGGGGCGGAAGGGCATGCGCTATTCTCCCGCAGACATGAATACCCCCCTCCCCACTGCGCTGGACGTCAGCCGCATCCGCGCCATCACCATCGATCTGGACGACACGCTGTGGCCGATCTGGCCCATCATCGAGCGCGCCGAGGCCGTGCTGGCCGCCTGGCTGCTGGAGCACGCGCCGGCCACCGCCGCGCAGTGGGGCGACCCCAAAGCCCTGCGCGCGGTGCGCAACGAAATGCACGCCCTGCGGCCCGACCTGGCGCACGACATGAGTGCCTTGCGCCGCGAGGCGATCCGCCTGGTGCTGACGCGCGCGGGCGACGACCCGGCGCTGGCCGAGCCGGCCTTCGACATCTTCTTTGCCGAGCGCCAGCGCGTGGAGCTGTTCGAGGACGCCTTGCCGGCGCTGGAGTTTCTGGCGAAGCGCTACCCGGTGGTGGCCCTGTCCAATGGCAATGCCAACGTGCACACGGTGGGCCTGGGCCAGCATTTCCATGCGGCGTTCAGCGCGCACGAGTTCGGCGTGGGCAAGCCCGATGCGCGGATCTTCCACGCGGCCGCCGGCAGCGCGGGCGTGGGCGCCGCCGAGGTGCTGCACATCGGTGACGACGCGCAGCTCGACGTGGTGGGGGCGCTGGGCGCGGGCATGCAGGTGGCCTGGCTCAACCGCGCCGGCCACGCCTGGGCGCACGCGCCGCTGCAACCCCATGTCACCGTGGCCGACCTGATGGCCCTGTGCCGCCAGCTGGGCTGAGCATGGGCCTCACGATCTACGGCATTCCCGCTTCCCGCGCTGTCCGCCCGCTCTGGGCCGCCACCGAACTGGGCCTCGATTTCAAGCACGTCGAGCTGGCCTACCAGGACCGCGGCACGCGCACGCCCGAGTTCCTCGCGATCAACCCCAACGGCCGCGTGCCGGCGGTGGTGGATGCCCGGCCCGAAGGCGATGTGGTGGTGTGGGAGAGCATGGCCTGCGCGCTGTACATCGCGCGCCACCACGGCCCGGCCGACGGCGCAAGCATCACGCCGGCCACACCGCACGAAGACGCCGAAGCCCTGCGCTGGAGCTTCTGGGCCATGACCGAAACCGAGGCCGATGCGCTCACGGTGCTGATGCACCGGCTGGTGATGCCCATGGAGCGGCGCAAGCCCGAGCTGGCCGACGCGGCCGAGCGCCGCCTGGCGGTGCCGCTGCGCGTGATCGAGCGGCACCTGCAGCGCCAGAAAGAGGCGGACCAGGCCCACCTCGCCGCCGCGCGCTTCACCGTGGCCGACCTGTGCGTGGCCAGCGTCTTGAACTGGGCGCGCCCGTCCAGGGCGCTGATGGACGCCCACCCGCTCACGCACGAATGGATCCGGCGCTGCATGGCGCGCCCGGCCTACCTCGCGGTGCGCGAGAACGGCTGAGCGCCGGGGCTCAGAAGCCCCAGAGCAGCTGTTTGGCGATCCAGCCGCCCACGCCTTCTTCGCGTTCCACGCGCACCCAGTCGGCCCGCTTCTCGCGCGTGCGCAGCAACTCGCCGTATTCCGCCTTGCCCACGATGCGGTGCTGTGCGCCCGGGCCGCTGCGGATGTTGGCGACCTTCGCCTTCACGACATGGTGCGGCGTGTTGCCGGTGAGCGAGCGCGCGACCCAGCCCGTGTCGCCCTCGAAGTCGCGCACCTTGACCCAGCTGCCCTTGCGCTCGGTGATCTGCAGCGGGTAGCCCCGCTTGAGTTCCCACAGCACGGCGGCCTTGGTGCTCGGGCCTTCGCGCATGTTGAGCGTGCTGCCCTGCACACTGACCATGCTTTGCGCCTGCGCCACGCTCGTGCTGAGCGCGAGCAGGCACAGGCCGGCGGCGGCGATGAGGTGTCGGGCGGGGTGGGGGGCGTTCATCCGCGAGGTCTCCTTCGGGTCGGGGTTGAAAAAAATGTCACACGGTGTGAACCCCGTGCGCCCCAGAGGTTCCGCAGATGCGTGGATCAGTGGGCTTCGGTGGCGAGCCGGGCCGCCGCGAGGCCGCTGCGCACCGCGCCTTCGAGCGTGGCGGGGTAGGGCCCTTCCACGTAGTCGCCCGCGGCCCAGAGCCCGGGGGCGATGGCCTGCACCGGCCGAACCAGGCCGGGCGTGCAGGCAAAGGTGGCGCGCTTTTCCACCACGGTCTGCACGGCCTGCAGCGCGGGCAGGCCGAGCTGGCGCCGGCCTTGTTCGAGCACCTGGGTCTGCAGGTCGTCGCGGTCCTCGCCGCTGGTGCTCACCACGAAGGCCAGCAGGCCTTGCGCGGCCGGGTCCGCGGGGCTGAGCTGGCCCCGGTCGAACACGAACTGCGCGGGGGCGGTCTGGGCGTCGGGCTCGGCGCGCAGGGCCAGCATGGGCGAGGCCAGGCGCGCGCCGGATGCCCAGGCATACACGGTCGTGATGGCCGTGAAGGGCAGCGCGCGGGCCGAGCGCGCCCAGGCCTTGAGGATGGGCTCGGTGCTTTCGTCGCAGGCGTCGGCGGCCTGGCGGATGGCCTTTTCGGCGGGGCTCGCGGCGGTGGCCCAGATCACGCGGTCAAAGGCCTCTTCGCCACCTTCGTGGCCCAGCATCCATTGCGTGGCCAGCGGGCGCAGGGTGCTCACGCGGGTGCCGATGCGCATCTGGGTCGAGCCGCCATGGCGCAGCAGCCACTCGGCCGCCGCATCGGGGAACAGGCGCGAGAGGTCGGTGCGCGGCAGCAGCAGGCTGGACGCGCTGAAGCCCGCGAAGCCCTTGCCGAACAGGGCATCGCGCAGCACGCGCAGGAACACGGCCGCGCTCGCGTCCACCGTGGGCGTGTTCAGCGCGGACACGCACAGCGGTTCGATGAGCTCCTGCACCACGCGCGCGGGCAGGCGGGCGCAGAGCTCGGCCACGGTGAGCTGGGGATCGCATTGGAAGCCCTGGCGCTGCCAGCGCAGCGAGGCGTTGACGAGCGCGAGCCGCTCGCGCCAGCGCCAGCTGCGCGTGGTGGCGATGGCGGCGAGCGCGTCCAGCGGCGCGGGCCAGTGCGCGGCCCAGGCCGGCGTCTGCAGGCCCGAGCCGTCGGTGTGCGGCAGGGCGAGGGGCAGGGCCAGCAGCGCCTGGGACAGGTCCAGCCCCACGCGCTGCATCAGCGCCAGCGTGTCGCTGTAGGCGCCGATGAGGATGTGTTGTCCGTTGTCGATCGTGAGCGGCGTGCCGTCGGGCAACTGCGCGGGCAGGGCGCGCGCGCGGCCCCCGAGCGTGCGCGCCGATTCGAACACCGTCACATCGATGCCGCGCGAGGCGGCTTCCACCGCGGCGGCCATGCCGGCCCAGCCGGCACCGACGACGGCGAGCCTCATAGGACGCGAAGACCCGCGCGGCGGCGCAGCGTGGGGCTCATAGCCTGCCCAGGGCCTGGACTTTCCAGGCCAGCCAGAACTTGCGCAAAGGCGTCAGGCTCACGCGCTGGGTCAGCACCAGCAGCGGGTCGGCCGCGATTTCCTTGAGCAGGGTGCGGTAGATGCTGGCCATCATCAGGCCCGGTTTCTGGGCACGGCGGTCGGCCGCGGGCAACAGGGCCAGGGCATCGTCGTAGGTCTGCAGGGCGCGCGTGCACTGGAACTGCATCAGCGCGTGGAAGCGGCGCTGGAAGTCGGTCACATCGGTGCCGGGCGCGGCGCCGCGCTGCAGCAGCTCGTGGGCCCGCACGTTGAAGCTCTGCAGCTCGTTCACAGGCAGGTAGATGCGCCCGCGAGTGGCGTCCTCGCCCACGTCGCGGATGATGTTGGTGAGCTGGAAGGCCAGGCCCAGGCGGTGGGCGTATTCGGTGGTGGCGATCTGCGTCTGGCCGAAGATGCGCGCCGCCACTTCCCCCACCACGCCGGCCACCAGGTGGCAGTAGCGCTGCAGGTTGGCGAAGTCGAGGTAGCGGTTCTGCTCCAGGTCCATCTGGCAGCCGTCGATCACGGCCAGCAGGTGGCGGATCTCGATCTCGTAGGTCTTGGCCAGCGGCATCAGCGCCTGCATCACCGGGTGGCTGGGCTCGCCGGCATAGGCTTGCGCCACCTCGCGGCGCCACCAGGCCAGCTTGGTCTGGGCCACGGCGGGGTCGCTGACCTCGTCCACCACGTCGTCCACCTCGCGGCAGAAGGCGTAGAAGGCGGTGATGGCCGCGCGGCGCTCGGCCGGCAGGAACAGGAAGGCGTAGTAGAAGCTGCTGCCTGAGGCAGCGGCTTTTTGCTGGACGTAGTCTTGAGGGCTCATGCGTGGTGCGATCCGGGGCCCAAGTGTACGCACCCGGGCCCACCGCCTGCGGGTAGGATGGGCCGGCGATCCAGCGCGTCCCCCACGAGGTGCCCCATGAACGATTCGAACCGTCGCGTCTTTCTGTTGCGAGCGGCCGCCACCGGCGCGGCCGGCTGGGCCGCCTCGGCGGTGGCCCAGCCGGCCATGGTGGGCGACAAGGACCCCACCGCCCTGGCCCTGGGCTACACGCCCGACACCCAGAAGGTGGATCCGCGCAAGTTCCCCAGGCACACCCCGGCGCAGACCTGCCGCAACTGCCAGCTCTACACCGGCAAGCCCGGTGACGCGGTGGGGGGTTGCACCATCTTCACCGGCAAGATGGTGGTGGCCAACGGCTGGTGCAGCGCCCACGTGCCCAAGGGTTGACGCGGGCGCCGCCCGGGCTCACTTGCGGGCCTTGGCCACTTCCTCGGCCACCAGTGCGAGGAGCTGCTCGCGCCCGAAGCTGGGCAGGCCCCGGCCATTGACGAAGAAGGTGGGCGTCTTGGTCACTTCCAGCGCGGTGAGGTCTTCGATGTCCTGCCGCAGCGCGGCCGCGAGTTCGGGCCGCTGGGCGTCCTCGATGGCCTGGTTGATGTCCAGCCCGGCCTGTTCCGCGGCCTGGAAGGCCACGCGCAAGTTGGGCTGGGCGTGGTCGGCCCACTGCGGTTGCGCGGCCAGCACGGCGTCGAGCACGGGCGCGTACTTGTTCTGCCGCTTGGCCGCTTCCAGCAGCAGGACGATCTGGTCCGAGCCCTGGTGGAAGGGCGCATAGCGGATCACCACACGCACTTCGTTGGGGTACTGCGCCAGCAGGCCCTTGACCACGGGGTGGAAGGCGCGGCAGGTCTCGCAGGCCGGGTCGAAGAACTCGACGATGGTCACCGGCGCGCCCTGCGGGCCAAACACCGGCGAATGCATGCGCACGAGGCGCGCCTGTTGCTGGGTGACCTTGTCCATCTGCGAGTTCTGCACACGCTGCTGGTACAGGTAGGCGCCCAGGCCGAACGCGGCGAGCACGACGGCGACGAGCGCGATCACGGTGATTTTCTTGGAGGTCATCGGGAGGTCTTTCGAAGGAACAGGGTGAGCAGAAGGCTGATGGCCGCGAAGGCGGCCAGGGAGAGCCAGGGAATCTGGATGCCGTTGAGGATCTCGAGCCGCTGGTCCGCGCACGAGACACCGGCGCTGCACGGCAGCCAGGCCTTGGGGATGAGGCCGGCCACCAGCAACGTGTGGTAACCCGCCATGGCGGTGCCGCCCAGTGCCAGCGGCAGCGCGTAGACCGCGCCGCGCCGGTCTTCGCTGAAGCAGGCCATGCCCAGGATGAGCGCGAGAGGGAACATGAAGATGCGCTGGTACCAGCAGAGCTGGCAGGGCACCATCAACATGACCTCGCCGATGAACAGCGCGCCGGCCGTCGCGGCGAGCGCCACCAGCCAGGCCAGGAGCAGAAGCGTCCAGGGGTTCTTCATGGGCGGGCGTCCGGTGTGGCGACGGGCGCGGCAGGCCGCCGCAGCGAGAGCAGGGCCCAGGCGACGACGGCGGTCACGACGAACACGTCGGCCAGGTTGAAGGCCGGCCAATGCAGGCCGCGCCAGTGGAGGTCGAGAAAGTCCACCACCGCGCCGGTCTGCACGCGGTCGATGAGGTTGCCCGCGCCGCCGGCCACGATCACCGCGCCGAGCCAGCGCTCCATCGGCTCGACGTGGCGCGTCATGCTCACGAAGCTGATGGCCACGACCACGATCAGGCCGACGGCGATGAGGAACGGGCGCTGCCAGCCGTCGGCATCGGCCAGCAGCGAAAACGCCGCGCCGGTGTTGAGCACATGGACCAGGTTCAGCCAGGGGGTGAGTTCGATGCCCGTGCCCAGCGGGATCGTGGCGGCGAAGTGGGCCTTGGTGGCCTGGTCCGCGCCCACCAGCGCGACGACGAGAACCAGCCAGGCCCAACGGGGGGATCGGCGGAGCCAATGGAGTGGCATGGGGTGCACCTCTTCGAAGAGCGCAAGAATGAGAGAAGAGCGGGCGACCCGGAAGGCCGCTCGCCGCTGCGTGAGGAGGGGGAGACGCGGGCGCGGCGCCGCGAACGGCGCTGCCACAGGCGGATGAAGCCGCTGCCCGGGGTCAGCCCCGGGCGCTCCACTGAGGCCGGTCGGGCAGGTCGGCAGGCCTCGACGCCGGCACCACGGCGGCCCCCGTCAGCGGGAAGGCCGGTGCGCTCGCGAAAGGGCGGCGCGGTTCGTGGAACAGGGCCATGGGACAGCCGTTGTGGCAGGTGCCGCAATCGGCGTGGTGCGCCGTGCTGGCATCCAGCCCCGGCGTGCGGGTGGCGCAATGGGGATGGGGGCAGTGCGCCCCCGCCACGGGCTCGCGTTCATGCGGGGCGGGCGTGCCCATCGCAGCCCAGGAAAACTGCAACGGCAAGAGCACCAACAGGAAGACGGCGAGCCACGAACGCATCAGGGGATTGTAGGAGTGGCCTGGGCGATGGCCTCGGCGATGTCC
The DNA here is from genome assembly GCF_058787875.1 of Hydrogenophaga sp. FW305-3-2-15-A-LB1. NCBI lineage: Bacteria > Pseudomonadati > Pseudomonadota > Betaproteobacteria > Burkholderiales > Comamonadaceae > Hydrogenophaga > Hydrogenophaga sp. FW305-3-2-15-A-LB1. The sequence goes on from NZ_JBYTAE010000042.1 coordinate 44,006, forward strand.
GCGCGCACGGCCATGGGCCGGAAGGCGCTGACCTGCGACCGGCCCGGGTTGCCGATCGGCAGGCGCCCTGTGAGGTGGCCCAGGGGCACGAGCAGCAGCCGCAGCACCTGCCCGGCCATCTCGCGCGCGTCCCGGGTGCGCCAGGCCTGGCCGAGCATCAGCCAATGGGTCTCCAGATGGGGCCGGAAACGGGTCTGGCCGACCACATGGGCCGCCTCCAGCAGCAGCCAGCGCTCGCGGGTCGCGGTGGCGGGCAGGGCGTGCAAGCGCGACAGCAGGCGGGCGTAGATCACCGGGTCGAAGCCCGGCACGGCGGTGGGCTCAGTGCGCATGGTCGTGGTGCCCGTGGGCTTCGCTTTCACCGGCGAGCTCGCCGCGCGCTTGGCGCAGCACCTGCCAGCCGCCGTGCAGGGCCAGCGCGGCCATCAGGCTGGCCACCATCAGGTCGGGCCAGGCGCTGCCGGTGCCGAACACGCCGAGCGCGGCCAGCATCACGGCTACGTTGCCGATGGCATCGTTGCGCGAGCACAGCCACACGCTGCGCATGTTGGCGTCGCCCTCGCGGAAGGCGTAGAGCATCCAGGCCACGGCCACGTTGGACACCAGCGCCAGCACCCCGATCACGCCCATGGTGGTGGCATCGGGCACCTGGCCGTTCCAGGCCGCCCACGCCGCGCTGCCCAGGATGTACAGGCCGAAGCCGATCATGCTCACCGCCTTGAGCACGGCCGCGCGGGCCCGCCAGGCCAGCGCGGAGGCGAGCACCGCGAGCGAGATGGCGTAGTTCAGCGCGTCGCCCGCGAAGTCGATCGCGTCGGCCAGCAGCGCGAGCGAGCCGGCGCGCCAGCCGGCGACGATCTCGACCAGGAACATGGCCGCGTTGACCAGCAGCGCGATCCAGAGAATGCGGCGGTAGCGGCCCAGGTTGGCGACCTCGGTGGGCTTGGGGGTGTCGTGGGTATGGCAATGGGCTGACATGGTTTTTCCTTTCGATGCCTGTATTGAAAACCCTAAAGCGGCTACAGTGTCAACAAGGAGAAAAACCATGCAGATCAAGGAACTGGCCCGTGCCACGGGCGTGGACGTGGAAACCATCCGCTTCTACGAGAAGGAAGGCCTGCTGCCCGAGCCCGCGCGGCTGGACAACGGCTACCGCAACTACGACCAGCCACACTTGGAGCGGCTGTCGTTCATCCGCCATTGCCGCGCGCTGGACATGCCCCTGGCCGACGTGAAACGCCTGCTCGGCTTCGTGGACGACCCCGAGGGCCATTGCCTCAATGTGGACCAACTGGTGGACGAACAGCTCAGCCGCGTGCGCGCCCGCCTCAAGAGCATGCGGGCGCTGGAGAAACAATTGCTGCAACTTCGTTCGCGCTGCGACGGCGAGCACGAGGGCGGGGCGCCCTGCGGCATCCTGACCGAGCTGGTCTCGGCCGCGCACGGGGAAGCCTGCGCCTGCCATCCCGGCCATTGATGCCGTTTGACGCCGTTTTTTACCGGTTCACTCCCATGGACGCCCTGCGCATCACCTTCCTCTTCGCCGTCACCGCGCTCGCCGAGATCGTGGGTTGTTACCTCACCTGGCTGGTGTTCAAACAGGAAAAAGTCGCCTGGCTGCTGCTGCCGGCGGCGCTGGCGCTGGGCCTGTTCGCCTGGCTGCTCACCCTGCATCCCGCCGCCGCCGGCCGCACCTACGCGGCCTATGGCGGCATGTACATCGCCGTGGCCCTGGTCTGGCTGCGGCTGGTGGACGGCGTCTCCCTCACCCGCTGGGACGTGGCGGGAGCGGTAATTGCCCTGACCGGGATGGCGGTGATCGCACTGCAGCCTCAGGGCGCCTGATCCCTCTCGTTCTCCTACGGCGAAAAGGGCACTTCGTCTGACACGGTGTTCGTGCGATCCCCGGCCTAATTTGGGCTCGGCTCACCCCCCGGGTGGGCCCGCGAATCGAACGACCTGTTGAAAGGGAACTGCCATGACCACCAATCCGTCTCCGCTGCCCAGCAACCACTTGCTGGCCATGCTGTCGAGCGCCGAATGGGAGCTTCTGGAGCCCGACCTCGAATGGGAAGAGCTGCGGGCCGGCGCCTTGCTGCACCAGGCCGGCGCCGAAGTGCGGCACGTGTACTTTCCCGTCAGCGCCACCGTGTCGCTGGTGTCTTCGCTGGAAGACGGCGCATCGTCCGAAGTGGCGGTGGTCGGCAACGAGGGCATGGTGGGTGTGTGCGCCTTCATGGGCGATACCAGCGCCCTGTGCGACGCCGTCGTGCAACGCCCCGGCCACGCCGGCCGCATGGGTGTGCAGGCGCTGCTGCACCACACGCGCCGCTCGCCCGAACTGCTGCAGCACCTGCTGGCCTACACCCAGGCGCTGTTCACGCACATGGCGCAGTCGTCGGCCTGCAACCGCCACCACGCGCTCGACCAGCAACTCTGCCGCTGGCTGCTCCAGCACCTGGACCGGCAGGACAACAGCGACATGCAGGCCACGCAGGAGCGCATCGCGAGCCTGCTCGGCGTGCGGCGCGAAGGCGTCACCAGCGGCGCGCTGAAGCTGCAGAAAGCCGGTTTGATCGAGTACCACCGGGGTCATATCTCCATCCTGGACCGTGACGGGCTCGAAGCGCGCAGCTGCGAATGCTACGGTGTGGTGCGCCGCGCGTACGACAAGCTCTCCTGCGGCCACGGCACACCCTCGCTTCCCACGCGGATCGTCAAACGGACCCTGCAGAGCGCCTGACCCGCGCCTCCTGCGGCGACGGTGCGGGCGCCGTGGTCAGGCCGAACACTTCGCTCAGGCTCTTGTGCTCGGGCAACACGTACACCACGGCCGACATGGTCGAGAACACCGGCTTCAGCTGCGCTTCGTAGAACGCGGCCGGCACATTGATGCAGCCATAGGAAATCCGGTTGTCGTCGATGGTCGCTGACGCGAGCCGCTCGGCGCGCCGCTCCTTGGGCTGCAGCGTGGGCCGCACGCGGTGCATCGACACGGCGGCCTCGTAGTCGACCCACACCACGTCTTCGCCCGTGAGGTTGTGGCCCAGATGCCCGACAAAGCGGCCGGCTGGTGTCGTGCGCTCATGCGGTTTCACCTGTTCCACCGGCCTGCTGCCGATGCCTGGCACGGTGTCGTCGCCAGGCGCAAACCCGAGCAGCACCGGGGTGCTGTCTCGCAGGCTCGCGTTGGCATTGAAAACATGCAACCGGGCGGCCGGCTTGTCCACCAGCACGAAAGGCATGCCCGCGTTGTCGCCCGTGCGGGCGATCCACTGCACGAGTTCGTGCGCGTTGGCGGTGGCCTCGACGCCGCCGAAGTCCGGCTCCGGCGCCGACAGGGGCGCGAGCGGCACCGCGATGGCGGCACCAGCCTGTGGGCCGTCGGGGCCCTGCACCAGCTTGGCCGGCGGCATGAGCAAGGTGAGCACTGCCGCGCCGATCAGCGCGCCGTTGCGGATGTCCTGCGCGAGGGAAGGGGGAATGCGCATGACGGTCGTGTTCTGGAAATGGGCGGCACCCGGAACCTCATCGGGCTCATGGGGGCCTGTTTCATCAAGGGTCAGTTGCGATCAGCCTGGGCATCCGTGGTCATCGGCACGGTGCTGCGTTGCGTCGTGTCCTGGCTGGGCGTCGCAGGCATCGTGGTCGACGGTGCGGGCGCGGTGGGCGTGGCGGGTTGCGCCTGGGTGGTCGAGTCCTGCGTCATGGGCGCTGGCGTGCTCGGGGTGGTGGTCTGCGCGTACACGAGGCCAGCGCCGACGACGGTCAGCGCGGCCACGGTGGTGGTGAGGAGTTTGGAAGTCTTCATGATGGGGTCCTTTGAAAGCTGCACGGGGCAGGGGGGTGACAACAGCCGGAAGAAGCGGCTGAGTCCAGACTAAGCCTCGCGTGAGCGAAGTTCTGTACGTCAACGCACAGACCCCTGGGCGCATGCCCGCGATCCTGAAGACTCCATATCGAGGAGCACGCCATGGCACAAACCGCACACATTGTTGGCAAGGTCGAGTACCGCGAAGGCGATGGCCCCAACATCGTCATTCGCCCCGGTCCCGTGAAGGTGGAAACGGGTTTGAACGACGCCACCCTCAGCTGGGTCGACGAGGAAGTGCGTGGCTCGGCGGCCATGCCGCTGGCCGACTTCAAGCGCTACGTGACGGAGGGCAAGATCAAGCTCGCCGCATGATGAAAAACGCCGCCTGCACCGGGCTGTGATACCCGATGTAAGCGGCGTAAATCTTGTGCTTCAGGCTGCCTGCGGCTGCAGGAACACCCGGGCCTTCTTCGGCGAGACCACCAGCGTGTCGCCTTCCTTGAAACCCAGTTCGCGGAAACGCTCCGACGACATGCGCGCCTCGATCAGCGGGTCGTACCCACCCGGGGCCTGTGCGTCCACCGGCAGCAGTTCGAGCCGGGCGATCGGGCCCACCACCACCGCACGCTCCAGCTTGGCCACGATGCCAGGCAGACCGGCCGCGTAACGCTGCACGTCCAGGTCGTGCGGGCGCACATAGGCAAAGGCCTTGGCGTCCTGCGCGCCAGCGTGTTCGGGTGAATCGATGGACACGCCTTGCAGGTGCAACTGGCCTTCGTTGGCACGGCCGTGGAACAGGTTCACGTCGCCCAGGAAGCCGTACACGAACGGGCTCGCCGGGTGTTCCCACACCTCCTGCGGCGCGCCGATCTGTTCCACCTGGCCTTGGTTCATCAGCACCACGCGGTCCGCCACTTCCAGGGCTTCTTCCTGGTCGTGGGTGACGAAAACGCTGGTCACGTGCAGCTCGTCGTGCAGGCGGCGCAGCCAGCGGCGCAGTTCCTTGCGCACCTTGGCATCGAGCGCGCCAAAAGGCTCGTCGAGCAGCAGCACCTTGGGCTCCACCGCGAGCGCGCGCGCCAGGGCGATGCGCTGGCGCTGGCCGCCCGAGAGCTGCGAAGGGTAGCGGTCCGCCAGCCAATCCAGCTGCACCAGCTTGAGCAGATCGAGCACCTTGGTCTTGATCTGCGCATCGCTCGGGCGCTGGCCGCGAGGCTTCACGCGCAGGCCGAAGGCCACGTTCTCGAACACCGTCATGTGGCGGAACAGCGCGTAGTGCTGGAACACGAAGCCCACGTTGCGCTCGCGCACGTGCACGTCGGTGGTGTCCTCGCCGCTGAACAGGATGCTGCCCGTGTCCGGCGTCTCCAGCCCCGCGATGATGCGCAGCAGCGTGGTCTTGCCGCAGCCCGAAGGGCCGAGCAGGGCCAGCAACTCGCCCGAGTGGATGTCCAGGTTGACGTTCTTCAGCGCCTGGAAGGTGCCGAAATTCTTGTTGATGTCGCGGATCTCAATGCTCATGGTGTCTGTCCCAGCAGGGTTGGGTGG
>NZ_JBYTAE010000043.1:0-48321 GCF_058787875.1 Hydrogenophaga sp. FW305-3-2-15-A-LB1
CCCCCCCCACAAGGAGTTCTCCCCATGAATGTCCGATCGGTTCTTGGTTCGGCGCGCGGCGCCCTGGCCGCCTGTCTCGTGTCGCTGACCGCCGTGGCACTCCCCGCCCAGGCGCAGGCCCCGCGCGACGTGAATGTGGCGCTGAGCTTCTACGCCTCCGCCGAACACGGTGGCTACTACGCGGCGCTGGCCGAAGGCATCTACGAAAAACACGGCCTGAACGTGAAGGTGACGCAGGTCGGCCCGCAGGGCAACAACATGCAGCTGATGGTTTCGGGCCGCATGGACTTCGTCAACGGCTGGAGCATGCGCGCCCTCAACGCGGTGCGCGAGGACATTCCCCTGGTGTCGGTGGCCGCCGTGTTCCAGCGCGACCCACAGTGCCTGGTGCATCACCAGGGGGCGTACGCCAAGCTGGAGAACATGAAAGGCGCGCCGATCCGCGTGGCCCAGCTCGCGCGCGGCAGCTTCTGGCCCTGGCTGAAGGTCCGGCACGGCTTCGACGACAGCCAGCTGCGGCCGTTCGACACCAGCTACGCAGCCCTGCTGCAGGACCCCAAGATGGTGCAGCAAGGTTTCATCACCAACGACGGCTTCCAGTTCAAGCGCCAGAACCTCGCCATGGACTGCCTGCTGCTGGCCGACTACGGGTGGTCCAGCTACAACTACACGATCGACACCACCCAGCGGCTCATCAAGGAGAACCCCAAGCTCGTGGGCGACTTCGTCAAAGCCACGGTGGAAGGCTGGCGCGCCTTTTTCAAGGACCCCGCGCCGGCCTCGCGCCTGATCAAGGCGAACAACCCGCAGATGACCGACGAACAGATCGCCTACGCCATGGCGCAGATGAAGCAGTACGGCCTGGTCGAGTCGGGCGACGCCGCGGGCGGCAGGATCGGCGCCATGAGCGATGCCCGCTGGACGGCCTTCTACCAGGAGATGGTGGCCGCCAAGGCGCTGCCCCCCGGACTCGACCCGCGCAAGGCCTACGACCTGCAATTCGTCAAGCAGCTGTATCCCCAATAACCGAAAGAGACACGCCCATGCTGATCACCCAACAACCCATGTTCCGCCACTTCTGGTACCCCGTCATGCCCACGCACCTGCTGGACGCCGGCCACCCCAAGGCCTTCCGGCTGCTGGGCGAAGACATCGTGCTCTGGAAAGTCGGCGAAGGGCGCTACGCCTCGATGGAAGACCGCTGCTGCCACCGCACCGCCAAGCTCTCGATGGGTTGGCTGGAGGACGACCGCATCGTCTGCGGCTACCACGGCTGGGCCTACGACTGCACGGGGCAATGCGTGTCCATGCCGCAGAGCCCCGAGGCCCAGAAGATCCCCTACAAGGTGAAGAGCCACCTGACGGACGTGCGCTACGGCTACGTGTGGGTCTGCCTGGAGCCCGATCCGATCAACACCATTCCGGTGCTGGAAGAAGACGGCGCGCCGGGCTTCCGCCTGATCCACGAGTTCTACGAACCCTGCCGCGCCACCGGCCTGCGCCTGATGGAAAACTTCTTCGACTTCTCGCACACGAGCTTCGTGCACAAGGGCACCTTCGGCAACCTGGTGGACGCCAAGCCGCGCAAGACCGAGATCGAGGAAACCGAGCACGGTCTGGTGCTGCGTGGCGATGTGCCGGTGCTCAACGCCGACGAACACATCCAGCGCGTGGTGCGCGACAGTGGGCTGGAGTCGGTGCGGCACATGGTCAGCAAGTGGTACATGCCCTTCATGCGCAAGTCGCAGATCAACTACCCCAACGGCCTGATCCATTCGCTGGTGACCTCGGCCACGCCCATCGACGACGAGCGCTCCATGCTGTGCCAGTGGATCTACCGCAACGACACGGAGGCCGAAGTCAGCGCGGCCGACTGCATCGAGATGGACCGCCGCATCACCAACGAGGACATCCTGATCCTCGAAGGGCTGGACCCGGACGTGCCGCTGGCACCCGCCAACGCCGAGGAGGCCCACATGTACACCGACCGGCCGGGCCTGGCGATGCGCCGGCGCCTGCTGAAGATGATGGAGGCGCGTGGCGAGAAGGAAGTGCGCACGCCGCGCAACCTGGCGCGTTTCGGCATCCGTGTCGAAACCGCCTCGGCGTGAAGGGCGCTGCCATGGCCGACACCTTCGCCGCCACCGTGCCCTCCCGCTTCTGGGCCGACCTGACCAGCGAGGCCTTCTCGCGCCTGGACCGGGCCAGCGTGATCGCCGTGCTGCCCGTGGGCGCGATCGAGCAGCACGGCCCGCACCTGCCGATGTCGGTGGACACCGCCACCGTCAACGCCATGGTGGCGGCCACGCTGCCGCACCTGGGCGCGGAGCTGCCGGTGCTGTTCCTGCCCACGCAGCCCATCGGCAAGAGCAACGAGCACTCGCGCTACCCGGGCACGCTGACCCTGTCCGCGCAGACGCTGATCACCCTGTGGAGCGAGATCGGCGCCTGCGTGGCCGCCGCCGGCGTGCGCAAGCTGGTGCTGTTCAACAGCCACGGCGGGCAGGAGTCCATCATGGACATCGTGGCCCGCGACCTGCGCGAGCGCTTCGACATGCTGGTGGTGTGCGTGAACTGGTACCAGCTGGGTCTGCCCGATGGGCTGATCGGCGACGACGAGATGCGCCACGGCATTCACGCGGGTGAACTGGAGAGTTCCATCCTGCTGCAGATTCACCCCGAGTTCGTGCGCATGGACCGGGCCAAGGACTTCGCCAGCACCGACCGCGCCCTCAGTGGTGGCTCGCGATACCTGTCCTATGTGGAGGGCAAGGCCCGCGTGGCCTGGCAGACGCAGGACCTGAACCCGCAGGGCGCCTGCGGCAATGCGATGCTGGCCACGGCCGAGAAGGGGCGCGCCACGCTGGACTTCGTGGGCGGCCAGTTCGCCCAGGTGCTCGAAGACGTGGACCGCGTGCCCCTGGCCTCGCTGGACAGCGCCACGGCGTGGTGAGCGACCGCTGGCTGGCGCGTGCCCGCGTGCCCGAAGCCCTGCTCGACGCGGCGGTGCGCGATGCCTTCGCGCTCGCCGCGCCGGGCCTGCGCACGGTCCACCTGCGCCTGCGCAACGGATTCATCGATGCGCTGGCGCCAGCCCGGGTCGACGACGGCCTGCCGGTGCTGGACCTGGCCGAGGGCATCGTGAGCTCGCGCTGGGTGGACCTGCACACGCACCTGGACAAGAGCCACACGGCGAGCCGCATCGGCCGCCACCACCACACGCTGCGCGCTGCGGTGGCGGCCTCCGGCGAAGACCGCGAGCGGTGGACGGCCGAGGACATCCGGCGCCGCATGGGTTTCTCGCTGCGCAGCGCTCTCGCGCAGGGCACGCGCGCGGTGCGCACGCACATCGACTGGGTGGGGGCCGCCACGCCGCCGGCCTGGACCGTGGGCCAGGACCTGCGCCGCGAGTGGGCGGACCGCATCGAACTGCAACTGGTGTCCCTGACGCCGCTGGCCCTGTTCGCCGATGCCGCACTGGGTGACACCGTGGCCGCCGTGCTGGCCGATCAGGGCGGCGTGCTGGGCGCGTCGGTGCACCCCGTGCCGGGCCAGCGCGGTCTGCTGGAGCGGGTGTTCGCGCTCGCGGTGGCGCACGACCTGGACCTGGACTTCCACGCGGACGAGCATCTGCAGAACGACATCGAGGGCCTGCGCGGCATCGCCCGCCTGACCGCGCGCCATGGCAGGCAGGGCCGGGTGACGGTGGGCCATGCCTGCGCCCTCTCGGTGGCGCCGGCCGACGAAGGCAGCGCCGTGCTGCGCGCGCTGGCCGAGGCCGGCGTGGGGCTGATCGGCCTGCCCCTGGCCAACCTGCAATTGCAGGACGGCGATGTGCCCGGCCGCACGCCGCGCCTGCGCGGCATCGCACCGCTGCAGGAGGCGAGGGGACATGGGGTGGCCGTGAGCCTGGCCTCCGACAACGTGCAGGACGCCTTCGTGCCGATGGCCGATTTCGACCCGCTGCAGGTGCTGGCGCTCGGCGCGCTCGCGGCCCACCTGGACGACCCGCTCGTGCAGTGGGTGCACAGCATCACCACCACGCCCGCCGCCGCCATGGGCCTGGCCTGGGATGGCCGGCTGCGCGTGGGTGCACCGGCCGATCTGGTGCTGCTGGCGGGGCGCAACAGCTTCGAGGTGTGTGGCCGGCCTCAGCGCCGCGTGTTGCACCGGGGTCGTCTGCTCGACGCCGGCCTGCCCGATTTTCGCGAGCTCGACGCGCCCGCCGGCTGAAGCGCCGGGGGGCGCGGTCGATCAGGCTGCCGCCATGGCCAGCGTGAGCAGATCGCCCTTGGCGATCTTGCCGGTGGGCGTCATGGGCAGTTCATCAAGGCTCACCACCTCCATCGGCGACAGGTCGTAGCTCACCTCGGCCTGCACCGCCTTTTTGAGCGCGGCCGGGTTGGGCGTGGTGCCGGCGTGGCAGGTGATGAAAGCGCGCGGCCGCACGCCACCGCCATCGGCCGGCAGGCCGATCAGCGCCGCCTGGCGCACACCGGGCTGGCGGCAGAGGGCTTCCTCGACATCGCGCGGGAACCAGCTCACGCCGTTGACGTGCAGCAGCTCGGAACGCCGCCCGCGCATGGTGACGTGGCCATCGTGGTCGATCAGGCCGATGTCGCCGGTGCGCAGCAGGCCCTGGGCCGTCACCTCCTCCGTCTTGCCGGGCTTGCCCCAGTAGCCCCACATGAAGCCGCCCCGCAGCACGATCTCGCCCAGCTGGCCGGGCGGCAGGCGCTGGCCATCGGGGCCCATCATCCAGACTTCCTTGTCGGGCAGGGCGGGGCCCACGCGCATCAGCTTGCTGTCTTCCGGTTCGAGTTCGGGGTAGCCCAGCGCCATGAAGCCGCCGAGCTCACTCTGGCCGAAGCTCTCCACCAGCGGCAGGCGCAGTTCGTCGCGCCAGGCGCGCTTGAGGGTCGGCGGCACCGGCCCGCCGCCCGAGAGGCCCATGCGCAGGCGGCCGGGCGCGCGGCCGCGCAGGGCGCTTTCGGTGCGCAGCTCTTCCAGCAGCGTGGGGTTGCCCACCAGGATGCTGGCCTGCGCCTGTTCGAGCGCGTCCCAGCCGGCGGTCTGGGTCCAGAAGCGCATGACGTGCACGGTCGCGCCGCGCGAGAGCGCGGGCAGCAGGTTGCCCACCAGCTGGTAGGAGCTGGACAGCGCGGTCGGGCCGAACGAGACGTCGTCCGCCCGCACGCGCAGGCGCTCGGCGATGCAGCGGCTGGCGCGCACCGTGGGTTCGTGGCTCAAGCAGGCGCCCTTGGGTTTGCCGGTGGTGCCCGAGGTGTAGGACAGGTGGGCGATGGCGCCCTCGTCCTCGGGGTCGGGCGGCGCCGCGAAGGCCTGGGCCATCAGCTCGGGCAAAGCGTGGGCGCCCGGCTGCGCGCCGTCCATGCACACCAGGTGGTCGATGCCCGGCACCTGGGCCACTGCCGCGAGCACGGCGTCGCGCATGTCGTGCGTGTAGATGAGCACGCGCGGGCGGTGGTCGGCCAGGTAGTAGGCGAGGTCGTCCTTGAACTTGACGTTGACCAGCGCCGCGATCGCCCCGATGCGCCACGCGCCCAGCATGGCCAGCAGGTAGTCCATGCCGTTGTGCGCGAACACCGTGACGCGGTCACCTTGGCGCACGCCCAGGTGCGCGAGCGCGCCGGCCATGCGCTCCATCTGCGCGACGGTCTCGGCGTACGACAGGCGGGCCTGCCGATCCACCCAGACGAAGGCGGTCTTGTCGGGGTGGCGCATCGCGCCGTCGGTGATCAACTGATGCATCAGCATGGGGAAGGTCCTTTCTGTGGGGTGGAGGGGTGGGCGGTCTCTGCGGCGCTGGCTTCCTCGCAGCGCACGGTGACGTCCAGGCTCGCCAGGTCCTGCACGTATTCGAAGGACGCCTGCAGGCCGTCGATCCATTGCAGCGCGCTCGTGTGCGACCGGAAGACCATGGCGCCCTGGTAGACGATGGTGTTGCCCCGCCGTTGGCCCTGGCCCCGGCTGCGCGTGCTGACGGTGCCCGCGCCCAGGAAGAGCGCGCCGCGCCCTTGCCACTGGTAGTGGCCGTCGGGGCCGAGGTGGCCGATGAAGCTGCAGGCCGCGCTGCCCGGGCCCAGGCGGACGGACGCGAGCGCGGCGCTGAAGCTGATCTCCATGCGCGGTCCATCGGGCGCGGGCCGCAGCACGCGCCGCGATTCGACGCGCCCCTGAAGCAACATGAACGGGGCGGTGGTCTCGGTGGGGGTGGCGGGCATGGGTGGCTGAAGAATGGGCACTGGCCGCCGAGTATGGGAACAGGGCCCTTTGCATTCCATGCCCGCGCCGGCATGACGCCGATCCGCTGAACGCATGGACCGAAAGACCGGGTGCTCGGGATACTGGGCCGCACCATGAACCCATCCTTGCCCAAACCCCGCCTGCTGATCGCACGCGCCGTTTTTCCCGAAGTGATCCAGCGCCTGGAGGCCTGTTTCGAGGTGGACAGCAACCAGGCCGACACCGTGCTGGACGCCACGCAGCTGGCCGGTCGGCTCGGGGACAAGCAGGCGCTGCTGTCCACGGCGGGCGATGTGATCGACGAGGCCTTGCTGGCGCGTTGCCCGTCGCTGCGCATCTGCGCCAACCTCGCGGTGGGCTTCGGCAACCTGGACCTGGCCGCGATGTCGGCGCGCGGCGTCGTGGCCACGCACACGCCGGGCGTGTTGACCGAGACCACGGCCGATTTCGGCTTCGCGCTGCTGATGGCGACCGCGCGGCGCCTGGGCGAGGGGGAGCGCTGCGTGCGCGAGGGTCAATGGACGAAGTGGTCCGTCGACTTCATGGCCGGGCAGGACATCCACGGCAGCACGCTCGGCGTCCTGGGCATGGGGCGCATCGGGCAGGGCGTGGCGCGCCGGGGCGCGCACGGCTTCGGCATGCGCGTGATCTACCACAGCCGCACGCGCCTGAGCGCGGCCGACGAGGCCGCGCTGCCGGCCTGCTTCGTCGGCATGGACGAGCTGCTGAGTGAGGCCGACCACCTGGTGCTGGCGCTGGCCCACAGCGCCGCCACGCACCACCTCATCGATGCCCGGGCGCTCGCGCGCATGAAGCCGGGCGCCACGCTGGTGAACATCGCGCGCGGCGGCGTGGTGGACGAGGCCGCGCTGGTCGAGGCCCTGCGCAGCGGCCGCATCGCGGCGGCCGGGCTGGACGTGTTCGAGCACGAGCCGGCGGTGCACCCGGGGCTGCTCTCGCTGCCCAACGTGGTGCTCACGCCGCACATGGCCAGCGCGAGCCGCGCGACCCGCCTGCGCATGGCCCACTTGGCGGCGGACAACCTGATCGGATTCTTCGAGACCGGCCGGGCGTTGACGCCCGTGCCGGCCCCCGCGCTCAGCGCGCCGGCCTGAGCAGCGCCGCCGTCGCCTGCCGCGAGATGTGCTCCGCGTCGACCTGGAAGAAGGCGCGCAGCGCGGCGCGCGTGTCGCTGCGGCCGAAGCCGTCGGTGCCCAGTGTGTGGAAAGCCCGGCCTTCAGGCACGAAGGCGCGCACGCTCTCGGGCACGGTGCGCACGTAGTCGGTCGCGGCGATCACCGGGCCCGCGCTGTCGGCCAGCAGTTGCGTGAGGTGCGAGCGCTCGCCACGCGCCACGCCGTCGCGCGCGAGTTCGCTCCAGCTGGTGATGCTGAACACGTGCACGCCGATGCCTTGTTCGGCCAGTTGCGCGGCGGCCTTGAGCACCTCGGTGAAGATCGCGCCCGAGCCCAGCAGGGTCACCTGCTGCGCCGCGTTGTCGGGCCCGAAACGGCCGAAGCGGTAGCCGCCCTGGAGCACACCGTCGGCCGCGCCCTCGGGCAGGTCGGGCTGGGCGTAGTTCTCGTTCATCAGCGTGACGTAATAGAACACGTCCTGCTGCTCCACCAGCATCTCGCGCATGCCCGCGTCCAGGATGACGGCGAGTTCGCCCGCGAAGGCCGGGTCGTAGGCCTTGCAGTTGGGGATGGTGGCGGCCACGAGGTGGCTGCTGCCGTCCTGGTGCTGCAGGCCTTCGCCGCCCAGCGTGGTGCGCCCCGAGGTGGCGCCCAGCAGGAAGCCGCGCGAGCGCTGGTCGGCCGCGGCCCAGATCGCGTCGCCCACGCGCTGGAAGCCGAACATGGAGTAGTAGATGTAGAAGGGCAGCATCGCCAGGCCGTGCACGCTGTAGCTGGTGGCCGCCGCCGTCCAGCTCGCGATGGCGCCGGCCTCGCTGATGCCCTCTTCCAGGATCTGCCCGTCCAGCGCCTCGCGGTAGCTCAGCACCGAGCCGATGTCTTCGGGCGCGTAGCGCTGGCCCACGCTGCTGTAGATGCCGACCTGCTTGAACAGGTTGGCCATGCCGAAGGTGCGCGCCTCGTCGGCCACGATGGGCACGATGCGCGGGCCGAGTTGCCCGTCTTTCAGCAGGCCGCCGAGCATGCGCACGAAGGCCATGGTGGTGCTCATCTCCTTGCCGTCGGCCTTGAGCGCGAAGGCGGCGTAGGCGTCGATCGCGGGCACGGGCACCACCTCGCAGGCGGTCTCGCGCCGGGGCATGGCACCGCCCAGGCGGGCGCGGTGCTCGCTCAGGTAGCGCATCTCGGCGCTGTCGTCGGCGGGCTTGAAGAAGGCCAGGCCCGTGGCTTGCTCGTCGCTCAGCGGCAGGTTGAAGCGGTTGCGGAATTCGATCAGGTCGGCGCCGTCGAACTTCTTCTGGCTGTGCGTGGTCATCTTGCCCTGGCCTGCGCTGCCCATGCCGTAGCCCTTCTTGGTCTGCGCCAGGATCACGGTGGGCTGGCCGGTGTGCGCGGCGGCGGCCGCGTAGGCGGCGTGGATCTTCACCAAGTCGTGGCCACCGCGCTTCAGGCGGTCGATCTGCTCGTCCGTCATGCCCTGCGCCAGGCGGGCCAGTTCCTCGTTCTGGCCGAAGAAGTTGTCGCGGTTGAAGCGGCCGTCCTTGGCGGCGAAGGTCTGCATCTGGCCGTCCACCGTGTGGGCGAAGGCGCGCACCAGCGCGCCGGTGACGTCGCGCGCGAACAGGCCGTCCCAGTCGCTGCCCCACACCAGCTTGATCACGTTCCAGCCTGCGCCGGCGAAGAGTTTTTCCAGCTCGTCGATGATGCGGCCGTTGCCGCGCACCGGGCCGTCCAGGCGCTGCAGGTTGCAGTTGACCACCCACACCAGGTTGTCGAGCTTCTCGCGCGCGGCCAGGGTGAGCGCGCTCATGCTCTCGGGCTCGTCCATCTCGCCGTCACCGAACACGCCCCACACCTTGCGGCCCGCGCAGTCCTGCAGGTTTCGGTGCGTGAGGTAGCGCATGAAGCGCGCGTGGTAGATCGAACTGATCGGACCGATGCCCATGGAGCCGGTGGGGAACTGCCAGAAGTCGGGCATGAGCCAGGGGTGCGGGTAGCTCGAGAGGCCGCGCGCGCCGCTGGCCGGTGCGGTGATCTCCTGGCGGTAGTGCAGCAGGTCGGCTTCGCTGAGCCGGCCTTCCAGGAAGGCGCGCGCGTACACCCCGGGCGCGCTGTGCGGCTGGAAGAAAACCAGGTCGCCGCCGTGTTGTTCGCTGCGCGCATGGAAGAAGTGGTTGAAGCCGGTCTCGAACAGGTCGGCCGCGCTCGCGTAGCTCGCGATGTGCCCCCCGAGTTCGCCGTACGCCTGGTTCGCGCGCACCACCATGGCCAGCGCGTTCCAGCGCATCAGCGAGGCCAGGCGCTCCTCGACCGCGAGGTCGCCGGGGAAGGCGGGCTGGTCTTCCACCGCGATGGTGTTCACATACGGCGTGTTCAGCTCGGGCTGCCAGCCGATGCGCTGCTGGCGGGCCAGGCGCGCGAGTTCGTCGAGGATCTGCCGCGCGCGCGCCGGCCCCTGGCTGGCCGCCAGCGAGAGCAGGGCATCGCGCCATTCGAGGGTCTCTTGTGGGTCCGGATCGGTAGAGAGGGACTCGCTGAAATGCAGCTGCTTCGAAACGTCGTTCATGGTGGGTTCTCCTGGATCAGGCACTGTAGGCGCGCCCCGCTGGCAGTTGGTGTCGATCGGACGCACGGCCACGCGGTCGGCGGGCATAAAATGCTTCGATCATGAAAACAGACGGCACAAACCACTTCGATGCCACCGATCTGAAGATTCTGGAAGAGCTTCAGAACGACGCCAGCCTGTCCAACGTCGAGCTGGCGCGGCGCGTGCACCTCTCGCCATCGCCCTGCCTGGCGCGGGTGCGGGCGCTGGAGGCGCGTGGGCTGATCCGCCAGTACGTGGCGCTGCTGGACGCGAAGCAACTCGGGCTGCACCTCAACGTGTTCATCTCCATCAGCCTCAAGCAGCAGAGCCGCGAGGCGCTGGAGGAATTCGAGGCGCGCATCGGCATCCGCGACGAGGTGATGGAGTGTTACCTGATGACGGGCGACGCCGACTACCTGTTGCGCGTGGCCGTGCCCGACATGCCGGCGCTGGAGCGCTTCATCCTGGAGCAGCTCTCGCCGATCGCCCAGGTGGAGAAGATCCGCTCGAGCTTCGCGCTCAAGCAGGTGCGCTACAAGACCGCGCTGCCCCTGGCCGGTTGAGCGGTCGGCCCATGTTCAGCCTGAGGCACATCGAGGTTTTCCACGCCATCATGCGCGGCGGCACGGTCACGGCCGCCGCGCGCATGTTGAACGTGACGCAGCCGGCCGTGAGCGCGACGCTCAAGCACATGGAAAGCCGCATGGGCATGAAGTTGTTCGAGCGCGCCGGTGGCCGGCTGTTGCCCACGCCCGAAGCGCGGGCGCTGCTGCCCGATGTGGCGGGCATCTATGGCCGCATGGACGCGATGGAGCGGCTCGCGCAGGACCTGGCGGGCGGGCGGCTGGGCACGCTGTCGATCGCGGCCTCCTCGCCGATTGCCAACGGGTACGGGGCCGCTGCCGTGGCGGCCTTCATCGCCGACAGCCCGGGTGCGCGCGTCACGCTGCAGTCCCTCGCTTCGCCTCTGGTGCTGGACCGCGTGGCCAGCGGCGAGGCCGAGCTGGGCGTGGCTTACGAACCGGTGCTGCACTCCGAAGTCGTGACCGAGGTGCTGGTGCACAACAGCGTGGCCTGCGTCATGCGCAGCGATCACCCGCTGGCGGCGAGGCCCGAGATCCACATCGAGGAACTGGCACCTCACGGCCTCATCACCTACCTGCCGCAGGCGGTGCTGCGCCCCTATGTGGACCGCGCCTTCAGCCAGGCCGGCGTCACGCCGGACATCCGCGTGCAGGTGGGGTTGTCGATCACCGGCATCGCGCTGGCGTACCACGGCGCGGGCATCGCGCTCGTCGAGCCGCAACTGCTGGCCTCGCTGCCTTTGCCAGGGCTGGTGGCGCGGCCCTTGTTGCCCCGGCTCGAAGTGCGGACGCTGCTGCTGCGGCACAAGACGGCGCCTTCGTCGGTCCTGCTGGACAAGTTTCTGCCCCACCTGCGCAAGGCGGCGGCCCCGAACTGAGCCCAGGGGTCCCCCGGGCATAAAGCGGGCTTATGGCCTGGGCCCGATTGGTGATTGGCGCCCACGGCGGGTCCTTCATAGACTGCCCAGCCAGAACACCCGACCTGGACAGAGACCCACCATGAACACCCACCCGCCGGCGCAGGCCGGCCGATCCGTCTACCAACCCGAACAGGAAGGCCTGTACTTCCCCCAGCCGCCGCAATTCGCGACCTTCGCCGAGGAACGCCTGCACCGCAAGCAACGCCTGGCGGCGGTGTGCCGCGTGTTCGCCCGGTTCCGCTACGAATACGGTTTTGCCGGTCATGTGACGGTGCGCGACCCCGAGCACACGGACCTGTACTGGACGAATCCTTTCGCCATGGACTTCGGCCGTGTGCGCACGTCCGACCTGCTGCTGGTCGACCACGACGGCAAGGTGCTGGAAGGCCGCTGGGCGGTCAACCGGGCCGGCTTCGTGCTGCACGCCGCGATCCACGAGGCCAACCCGCACATCGTGGCCTCGTGCCATGCGCACACCACGAACGGCATGGCCTGGGCCGCGCTCGGCCGCAAGCTCGACCCGATCACGCAGACGGCCGCC
This sequence comes from Hydrogenophaga sp. FW305-3-2-15-A-LB1, assembly GCF_058787875.1. NCBI lineage: Bacteria > Pseudomonadati > Pseudomonadota > Betaproteobacteria > Burkholderiales > Comamonadaceae > Hydrogenophaga > Hydrogenophaga sp. FW305-3-2-15-A-LB1. Next base: position 12,036 of record NZ_JBYTAE010000043.1, read on the forward strand.
AGCTTCCACAACGATCACGCGCTGATCGCCGAAGAGGCCGGTGCCGTGGTGGTGCAGCGCAGCGCCGGCGCGAGCGTGGCCGCGGCGTTCGGCGAGAACAAGATCGCCATTCACCAGAACCATGGCCTGTTCTCGGCCGGCCGCGACAGCGTGGACGAAGCCGCCTGGTGGTTCATCGCGGCGGAGCGGGCCTGCGAAATCCAGCTCAAGGCCGAAGCCACGGGCCATCCGCTGCAGCACATCGGCGCCGAGGCGGTGGCCCACTCGTCGACGCACCTGGGCACGCCCTTCATCGCGTGGCTGCATTTCCAGCCCATCTACGACGCCATCTGCCGCTCGGACCCGGACCTGTTCGACTGATCCTTTCCTTTTCCTCACAACACCGACGGAGACATTCTTCCCATGTTCAACACCTTCAAGCGCACCGCCGTGCTGGCGGCGATGCTGGCCTCGACCCTGACCACTGCCCACGCCGCCTGGCCCGACGACAAACCCATTGAAATCGTCGTCGGCTTCGCCGCTGGCGGCGAGACCGACATCATGGCGCGCGGCCTGGCGCCCTTCATCCAGAAGCACCTGGGCGGCAAGGCGAACCTGGTGGTCATCAACAAGGTGGGCGCCTCGGGCGAGATCGCCAACGCCTATGTGCAGCGGGCCGCCGGCGATGGCTACACCCTCGGCGTGGTCAATGTGCCGCCGCTGCTGTTCGTGCCGCTGACCAAGAAGGCGCAGTACGACCCGAAACAGCTCTCGCTGCTGGCCCGTGTGGTGAGCGACCCCACCTTCCTGGTGGCGCGCGCCAACAGCCCCTACACCTCGCTCACGCAGGTGGTGGCCGCGCTCAAGGACAAGCCCAACTCGCTGACCTTCGGCTACAACGGCGTGGGCACCAACGGCCACCTGGCGATGCTGCAGCTGCAACTGGCCACCGGCGTGAAACTCAACGACATTCCGTTCAACGGCTCCAGCCAGTCGAAGAACTCGCTGCTGGGCGGCCACACCGACTTCATGTTCACCAGCCTCACCGCGGTGCCCGCGCCCGAGAAGGAGGCCGTGCCGCTGCGCATCGTCTCGCAGTTCATGGAAACGCGCGCGCCGGCGATCAAGGACGTGCCCACTGCCAAGGAGCAGGGCATTGCCGTGGTGATGCCGTCCGACCGCGGGTTCGCCGCGCCCAAGGCCGTGCCGGCCGACATCCAGGCGCGGCTGCAACAGGCGATCGCGAGCAGCCTGAAAGATCCCGAATTCCTGAAGACCGCGTCGTCCTATGCGTCGGTGATCAGCTACCTGCCGGGCGCCGAGTGGCAGCGTTCGCTGGATGCCAGCCTGCCGATGCTGGAGGCGCTGGCGGCCAGGATGCCGAAGGAGTAAGGCGGGGCCTTTGAGCTCACAGCAGGGGCCGCGCGCTGCGCGCGGTGTCCTGCAGCACCGGCAGGATGCGCTTGACCGCGAGTTCGCTGGTCTCGTTGTTCATGGGCATGGTCACGCTCATCGCGCCCAGCAGCTCGTCGTTGTGGTCCCACAGCGGCACGGCGATGCCCCGGTAGTTCATCTCCAGCTGCTGCTCCGAAATCGCCCAGCCCTGTTGGCGCGCCTGCACCAGGTTCTGCTGCAGCTGCTGTTTGTCCAGCACGGTGTGCGAGGTGAAGGGGCGCAGCGTCTGCGCCGCGAGCCAGGGTTCCCAGAAGCCCGGCCCGAGCGCGGCCAGGATCACCATGCCGGCGGCCGTCAGGTGCGGCTGCACGCGCGAGCCCAGCATGTAGCCGGTGTTGAGGTGGCGCTGCGTGCCGCTGCGCGCGATGTAGACCAGCTCGTCGTGGTCCAGCACGGCGCTGTAGGCGACCTCGCCGGTGCCGGCGGTCACGCGCTGCAGGTAGGGCTGCACGGCGCGCGGCAGGCGTGCCGATTCCAGGTAGGCCTGGCCCAGGCGCATCACGCGCGGCGTGAGCCAGAACAGCTTGCCGTCGGTGGTCACGTGGCCGGTGTGCACCAGCGTGAGCAAGTACCGGCGGGTGGCGGTGCGCGTCATGCCGCAGCGCTGCGCGGCCTGGCTGGCGGTCAGGCGCGAGTGTTCGGCGTCGAAGGCCTCGATCAGGTGCAGGCCCTTCTCCAGGCCGGCGATCCAGTCGCGGCGTTCCATGTCCTGGGGGGCGTTGTAGGGTGGTGGCGGCATGCGGTGGATTCTGCCGGCTGCGTTCAGGCGCTGGCCAGGCGCAGCGCCAGGAAGTCCACGAAGCAGCGGATGCGCGAGGCCAGCTCGGTGTTGCGGTAGTAGACCGCGTGCACCGGCTGGCGTTGCTCCAGCGTGTCGCGCATCAGCACCTGCACCAGGTCACCGCGGGCGCGGTCGGGCCCGGTCATGAAGTCGGACAGGCAGGCGATGCCCGCGCCCGCGAGCGCGAGCTGGCGCACCGTCTCGCCGCTGGAGGCGGCGATGGTGGGCGTGATCGCCAGGCCGTCGCCGTCGGGGTGGCGCAGCGGCCAGGTGTTGAGCACCTCGGGCTGGGTGAAGCCCAGCAGCGCGTGGCGCGCCAGGTCCTCCACCTTGGTCGGCCGGCCGGCCTTCTTCAGGTAGGCCGGGCTGGCGTACAGGCGCAGGCGGTACGAGGTGAGCGGCCTGGCGTGCAGCGTGGAGTCGCGCAGCGTGCCGATGCGCACCGCCACGTCGGCGCGGTGCTCGATCAGGTCGATGATGCTGTCGCCGCTGTGCAGCTCCAGCTCGATGTCGGGGTACTCGGCCAGGAAGTCGTTCACCAGCGGCACCAGCACGTGCAGGATGAAGGGCGAGGCCGCGTTCACGCGCAGCTTGCCGGCGGGTTTGAGGTGGCGGCAGGCCAGCTCGTCCTCGGCGGCCTCGACCGACTGCAGGATCTCGCGCGCCCGCGCGAGGAACAGCTGGCCTTCCTCGCTCAGCTCCAGGCGCCGCGTGGTGCGCCGCATCAGCGTGGTGTTGAGCTTCTGCTCCAGCCGGCTGAGCGCGCGGCTGATGCCCGAGCTGGTCTGGCCCAGCTGCTCGGCGGCGGCGCTGATGGAGCCCGTGTCCACCACGGTCCTGAAGGCGAGCAGTTCGTCGAGGGTGGTCTTCATTCTTGAATTTTCGGCACAAATGTTGTTCCAGGCAACCGCTTTTTCTCAAGAAAGAACCGGCCCACACTGCGAACCTTTCCAGCCCTACGGAGTGGTTTCATGCCTTTAGCCTTGCTCGCGCTGACCATCAGCGCCTTCGCCATCGGGACGACCGAGTTCGTCATCGTCGGCCTCATCCCCACCATCGCGGCCGACCTCGGCGTGAGCCTGCCCTCGGCCGGCCTGCTGGTCAGCCTGTACGCGCTGGGCGTCGCCGTGGGCGCGCCGGTGCTCACCGCGCTCACCGGCAAGCTGCCGCGCAAGACGCTGCTGCTCTCGCTGATGGTGCTCTTCACCGTCGGCAACCTGCTGGCCTGGCTCTCGCCGGGCTACGAGACGCTGATCGCCGCGCGCGTGCTCACCGGCCTGGCGCACGGTGTGTTCTTCTCCATCGGTTCGACCATCGCCACCGGCCTGGTGCCCAAGGAGAAGGCGGCCAGCGCGATCGCCACCATGTTCAGCGGCCTCACCGTGGCGCTGGTCACCGGCGTGCCGCTGGGCACCTTCATCGGCCAGCACTTCGGCTGGCGCGCCACCTTCCTCGCGGTCGCCGCGCTGGGCATCGTGGCCATCGTCGGCAGCCTGCTGTTCGTGCCGCGCAAGCTCGCGCACAGCCAGCCCGCCTCGCTGCTGCAACAGCTGGCGGTGCTCAGGCAGCCGCGCCTGCTGCTGGTGTACGCGATGACGGCCGTGGGCTACGGCGGCACCTTCGTGGCCTTCACCTACCTCGCGCCCATGCTGCAGCAGGTCACCGGTTTCCAGGCCAGCGCGGTCGGCGGCGTGATGCTGGCCTACGGCCTGTCGGTGGCGGTGGGCAACCTCTGGGGCGGCAGGCTGGCCGACCGCAAGGGCCCCATCCCCGCGCTGAAGATCATCTTCTCGCTGCTCGCGCTGGTGCTGCTGGTGCTGACCTTCACCGTTTCCAACCCCTGGCTCATGGTGCTGACCGTGCTGGCCTGGGGCGCCGTGGCCTTCGGCAACGTGGCCGGCCTGCAGGTCTATGTGGTGCAGCAGGCCGAGCGCTTCGCGCCGCGCGCCATCGACGTGGCCTCGGGCCTGAACATCGCGGCCTTCAACCTCGGCATCGCGCTCGGCGCCTGGGGCGGTGGCTGGATCGTGGACGGCATCGGCCTGCGCCACACACCCTGGATCGGCGCCCTGGTGGTGCTCGGCGCGTTCGGCCTGACCGTGTGGAGCGGCCGCCTCGACGCGCGCGACCCGGCACCGGCCCGCAGCGGCGGACGCACAGCGGCGTACGCTGGTCACTGACTCCCTTTTTTTTGAAAGACACACCATGAACACCCCCATCCCTTCCTTCGGCCTCGGCACTTTCCGCCTGCAGGGCCAGGTCGTCATCGACGCCGTGCGCCAGGCACTGGAGCTCGGCTACCGCCACATCGACACCGCGCAGATCTACGGCAACGAGGCCGAGGTCGGCCAGGCCATCGCCGAGAGCGGCGTGCCGCGCCGCGAGCTGTTCGTCACCACCAAGGTCTGGACCGAGCACCTGGCCGCCGAGAAGCTCGTGCCCAGCCTGCAGGAGAGCCTGCGCAAGCTGCGCCTGGACCAGGTGGACCTCACGCTGATCCACTGGCCCTCGCCCGCGGGCGCCGTGCCGCTGGCGGATTCGCTGCACGCGTTGCAGGCCGCGCAGGCCCAGGGCCTGACGGCGCACATCGGCGTCTCCAACTTCACCATCCCGCTGCTGCGCCAGGCGATCGACGTGGTGGGCGCGAAGGCCATCGCCACCAACCAGATCGAGCTGCACCCCTACCTGCAAAGCCCGAAACTCGTGGCCTTCGCGCGCGAGCAGGGCATCCACCTCACCTCGTACATGACGCTGGCCTACGGCAAGGTGCTGGGCGATGCCGTGGTCACCGAGCTGGCGCGCTCGCGCGGCTGGACACCGGCCCAGGTGGTGCTGGCCTGGGCGCTGCAGCGCGGCTTCGCGGTGATTCCTTCGTCCACGAAGCGCGAGAACCTGCAAGGCAACCTGCTCGCGCCCACGCTGCGCCTGAGCGACAGCGAGCTGGCGCGCATCGACGCGCTGGACCGGGGCGAGCGCCTGGTGAACCCCGACGGCCTGGCGCCGGTGTGGGACTGAGCGGCGGCGGCCCCTCAGGCCCGGGCCGCGCGGCGTGAGGCCTGTCGCGCCGCGCCCGGCGAGGTGCCGACCCAGCGTTTGAAGGCGCGGCTGAAGGCGGCCTCGGACTCGTAGCCGTGGCGGCTCGCCAGGTCGGCCAGCGGCGCGTCGTCTTCCTTGAGTTGCGCCAGCGCGAGATGCATGCGCCAGCGCGCGAGGTACTGCATGACCGGCTCGCCCACGCGCGCCGTGAAGCGGGCCGAGAGCGCGGAGCGCGACATCGCCACCTCCGAGGCCAGCGAGGCCACCGTCCAGGGCCGGGCGGGGTCGAGGTGGATGAGCGCGAGCGCGCGGCCGATCTGCTTGTCCTGCAGCGCGCCGATCCAGCCGGTCTGCGCGGCCGGGTCCTGCGCCATCCAGTTGCGGATGGCCTGGATCACCAGGATGTCCGCCAGCCGCGTGATGATGGTCTCGCCCCCAGGCAGCAGCGTTCGCGCCTCCGACATCATCAGCCGCAGGCTGTGCTGCATCCACTCGTGCTGCCCCGCGCTGGCGCTGTCGACGCAGAGCAGTTTCGGCAGCAGCTTCACGAGCCGCTCGGCCGCCGGGTGATCGAAGCGCACCACGCCGCAGACCATGCTGGTGGGCGCACCACCGCCGCCGTGGCGCAGAACTTCATAGCGCTCGCTGACGGTCTGGCGCGGCAGGTCGAACAGCGCGACGGTGGGCACGTCGGGGCCGCTGTAGAAGGCATGGCCCTGGCCGTGCGGCACCAGCGCGAACTCGCCGGCGCGCAGCAGCCGGGGCGCCACACCGGGCACCGCGATCCAGCATTCGCCGGCCGTCACGACGTGGAACATCAGGCAGTCGTCGAGCGCGGGCAAGGCCACCGACCACGGCGCCGTGACCTCGGAGCGGCAATAGAAGCTGCCGCTCATGCGCAGGAAATGCAGGGCCTCGCCGAGCGGGTCGATGGCGGGCCAGAGGTCTTTGGCTTTCATGCCGGGGAGTATCGGCCGGTGCGGTGCCATCGTCCAATGCACCTGGACGAATGGTCATGAAAGAGCGCTTCTGAATCATTGTTGATCCCACGTGGCCTGCGGACACTGGACGCCTGGCAAGCCGGCACATTCGTCGGCACCGATCCCAAGGAGATTCGACATGACCACCCCCTCACCCACCCTGGTGCTCGGCGGCCACGGCAAGACCGGCCGCCGCGTCGCGCAGCGCCTGAGCGCGCTCGGCCGGCCCTGGCGCATGGGCTCGCGCAGCGCCACGCCCCCGTTCAGCTGGGACGACCCCGCCACCTGGGCACCGGCCCTGCAAGGCGCGGGCTCGGTCTACCTCTCGTACTTCCCCGACCTCGCCGTGCCCGGCGCGGCGGACACGGTGGGCGCGTTCGCGCGGCTGGCCGTGCAGCGCGGCGTGCGCCGGGTGGTGCTGCTGTCCGGGCGCGGGGAAGAGGGCGCGGAACGGGCCGAGCAGGCGGTGCAGGCCTCGGGCGCCGACTGGACCGTGGTGCGCGCCACCTGGTTCAACCAGAACTTCAGCGAAGGCGGTTTCCTCGACGGCGTGCTCGCCGGTGAACTGGCGCTGCCGGTGGGCGACGTGGCCGAGCCCTTCGTGGACGCCGACGACATCGCCGACGTGGCCGTGGCCGCGCTGACGCAGGACGGCCATGGGGGGCAGGTCTACGAGCTGACCGGCCCGCGCCTGCTCACGTTCGCGCAGGCGGCCGAGGAAATCGCGCGCGCCATCGGCCGGCCGGTGCGCTGCACACCGATCCCGCTGGACGCCTTCACCGACGCGATGGCGGCGCAGGGCGAGCCGCCGGAGGTGGTGGAGCTGCTGCGCTACCTGTTCAACGACGTGCTGGACGGCCGCAACGCCCACCTGGCCGACGGCGTGCAGCGCGCCCTGGGCCGGGCACCGCGCGACTTCGCGGACTTCGCGCGGGACGCGGCGGCCCAGGGCGCCTGGTCGCCGCGCTGACGCGCCGCCCGGGCCGGGCACAGCGCGGTACCGAACAGACCCGCAGGGCCGCCACCGATGTAATGGCCCATCGTGCCTTCCGGCACCGGAGCACGCCTTGTTGGCCATCATCATTCCCGCGAACAACGAAGAAGAGGCCATCGGCGTCTGCCTGCGCTCGGTGTCGGCCGCCGCCGCCTGCCCGGGACTGGCGGGCGAGCAGGTGCTGACCATCGTGGTGCTGGATGCCTGCACCGACGGCACGGCGGCCATCGCCCACGAGGCCGGCGCGGTCACCACCTCGGTCGACGTGCGCAACGTCGGCATGGCCCGCGCGGCGGGCGCGCGCCTGGCCCTGGCCCTGGGCGCGCGCTGGCTCGCCTTCACCGATGCCGACACCACCGTGGCCCCCGAATGGCTGCACGAGCAGATGGCCCTGGACAGCGACGCGGTGTGCGGCACGGTGAGCGTGACCGACTGGGGCGTCTATGGCGATCCCATGCGCCGCCACTTCGATGCCACCTACACCGACGCCGATGGACACCAGCACATCCATGGCGCCAACCTGGGCGTCAGCGCCGAGGCCTACCACCGGGCGGGAGGCTTCGAGCCGCTCGCCACCCGCGAGGATGTGGCCTTCGTGCTGGCGCTGCAAGCGGTGGGCGCGCGCATCGCGTGGTCGGCCGCGCCGCGCGTCGTGACCAGCGCGCGCAAGCTGTTCCGCGCGCCCGGCGGATTCGGTTCGACCCTGCTTGCCCTGGCCCAGGGTCGCCTGCCGATGTCCTCAGAGCGTGGGGCATGAGCCCTCCCGGCGCCCGCGCATGCCTGCGCGCGCGACTGAGCGGCGCGCTGGCCCGGCTGGACCCCGACGCCGGCCCGGCGCAGGGGCTGGCGGAACTGGTGCACCAGGGCCTGGACGAGGTGCCTTTGCCTGCCCAGGGCCGCACCTTGATGCGGTGGCAGCTGCTGTGTGCGGTCGCCGAGCATGACCTGTCGCTGGCCAAGCTCTATGAAGGGCACCTCGATGCCCTGGCCGTGCTGGCGGAGGTCGCACCCGGGACGCCGCGGCCGGTCGGCTCCACCTGGGGCATGTGGGCCTCGGAGGCGCCGGGCGGGCGCACCCGTTTCGAGGCCTGCGCAGCGGACGAAGTGCGTTTGAACGGTCGCAAGGCCTGGTGCTCCGGTGCCGCGCGGCTGAGCCACGGTGTGCTCACCGCCTGGTCCGCCGATGGCACGAAGCCGCAACTGGTGCGCGTGGCCATGGCACAGCCGGGCGTGTGCGTGTCGGACGCCGCGTGGCAGGCGGTCGGCATGGCGGCCAGCGCCAGCGGGGACATCACGTTCCAGGACGCGGTGGGCCACCGCGTGGGCGACGCAGGCGCCTACCTGCAGCGCCCGGGTTTCTGGCAGGGCGGCGCGGGCATCGCCGCCTGCTGGCATGGCGGAGCCCTCGCGCTGGCGAACACCTTGCGCCGGGCGATTGCCGAAGCGCCTCCCGAACAGCGCAGCGCCTTCCGGATGGCCGCGTTGGGCCGGGTCGACGTGGCCTTGCAATCCACGGCCGCCTTGCTGCGCGAGGCTGCGAGGTGGATCGACGAGCACCCCGCGCGGGACGCCAGCGCGCTGGCCTTGCGCGTGCGGCTGTGCGCCGAGCGCAGCGCCACCCTGGTGCTGGACGAAGCGGGCCGCGCGCTGGGCGCCACGCCGTTCTGCCGTGACCGGCGCTTCGCGCGCATGGCGGCGGACCTGCCGGTCTACCTGCGCCAGAGCCACGCCGAACGCGACCTGGCCGCGCTGGGCGAGCGCACGGCCGCAGCGGAGGGCGCGCCATGGTCGCTGTAGAAACGCCTCGGCGGATCGAAGGCGAGGGCACCAGCGAACCCACCTGGCAACGCTGGCTGGCCGCCACGCCGTGCTCGGAGCTGTCGATGGCGCAGGCGCTCGCGCCGTCGCAGCGCCTCGTGGTGGTAGCGCCCCATCCCGACGACGAGGTGCTCGCCTGCGGTGCGCTGGTGGCCATGCATGCCGCGCGCGGGGGCGAGGTGGTGTTCGTCGCCGTGACCGACGGGGAGGCCAGCCACGCCGGGCTGTCCCCGCCGGGCCGCTGCGAGCTGGCGGCGCAGCGCCGCGCGGAGCGGCTGCGTGGCCTGGCGCGGCTGGGCATCGCGAAACCGCAGGTGCACATGCTGGCCCTGCCGGACGGCGACGTGCAGGCCCAAGGCGGCTTGCTGCGCGGCTGGTTGCTGTTCTTCCTGCGCCCTGGCGATGTGGTGGTGAGCACCTGGGAAGGGGACGGCCATCCCGATCACGACAGCACCGGCCGCGTCACCCAGGGCGCGTGCCTGCGCGTGGGCTGTCGTTTCCTCGCGGCGCCGGTGTGGATGTGGCATTGGGCCGCCCCCGCCGACGCGCGCGTGCCCTGGCACCGCCTGCGCCGCCTGGCCCTGAGCACCGACGCCTGCGCGCGCAAGCAGGCGGCGCTGGCGGCCCACGTCACGCAGCTCACGCCGCGCAGCGCCAGCGTGGGCGCGGTGCTGGGCCCCCACCTGCTGGCGCGGGCGGCGTGGCGCCACGAATACTTCTTCGTCTGACCATGCCCAACGTCCCGAGCCCGTGGCACTTCGACGAGCTGTTCCGGCAGAACGACGACCCCTGGGGTTTCCGATCGCGCTGGTACGAGGCGCGCAAGCGCGCGCTGACGGTGGCCTGCCTGCCCACGCGGCGCTACACCAGCGGGTACGAGCCGGGGTGCGCCAACGGTGAACTCTCGGCGCAACTGGCCGAACGCTGCGATCGCTTGCGGGTGTCGGATGTGTCGGCCCGTGCGGTGGAGCTCGCCCGCGCCCGGCTGGCCGCGTTTCCCCACGTCGAGGTGGTGCGGGCGCACCTGCCGGCCGATTGGCCCGTGGGCCGGTTCGACCTGATCGCCATCAGCGAACTGGGCTACTTCGTGGACGTGGCCTCGCTCGATGCCATCGCCGGGCAGGCGCGCGAATCCCTGCTGCCCGGCGGCACGGTGCTGGCGTGCCACTGGCGCCGCCCCATCGATGGCTGCGCGCTGGACGGCGAGGCCGTGCACGAGCGGCTGGCGCGGGGCCTAGGGCTGCCCACGCTGTGCGAAGTGCGCGAGGCGGACTTCGTGCTGCACGTGTGGAGCAGCGACCCGCGCTCGGTCGCCGAGCGCGAAGGCTTCGACTGGTAGCGCCGGCCTCGTGGTGGATCAGAGGGCGCGGGGCTTGTCCGGCACCTGCGTCAGCAGATCGGCCAGTTCGTCCGCGTGTTCCTCTTCCACCTCGAGGATGGACTCGAACAGCCGGCGGGTGGTGGGGTCGTCCGCACCGACGAACTCGATCGCGTGGCGGTAGCTGTCGATGGCGATGCGCTCGGCCACCAGGTTCTCCCGGATCATGTCGCCCAGCGTGGCGCCTTCGACGTACTCGGCGTGGCTGCGCTTCGTCAGGGTGTCGGGCGAGAAGTCGGGCTCGCCGCCGAGCTGCACGATGCGCTCGGCCAGCTGGTCGGCATGGCCCTGTTCCTCGTTCGAATGGACCAGGAACTCGGCCGCGGTGGCTTGCGAGTGGATGCCGCTGGCCATGAAGTGGTGGCGCCGGTAGCGCAGCACGCACACCAGTTCGGTGGCCAGTGCCTCGTTGAGCAGGTCGATGACTTCCTGGCGGTTGGCGCTGTAGCCGGCGGTCACGGCGCCCTCTTCGATGTGCTGGCGCGCGGACTGGCGCAGTTCGGTGATGTCGAGGGGTTTCAGGGGCTGGTTCATGGTGTTCTCGGGTGGGGCGGAAGGGGTTTTCTGCAGGCGGCATCTGGGCCGCCTCCAGCATGGATCGCCGGCCCGGCCGCGTCGGTGCTTTGGCGCACAGACCTGGCGTCTCGACCGCGTGTGCCTGCGGACGGTCTCCGTTCTGCGCCGTTGCGTGCTGCGTCGGGCTACCCGGCGCATGTCCAAGCTCATCAACGATGTGCTGGACTTCACCCGAGGGCGGCTGGGGTCCGGCATGGGCATCCACATCGAACCCGTGGCCCACATCGAGTCCGCGCTTCGGGACGTGGTGGCGGAATTGCGGGATGCGCACCCGGCGTCCACCGTCGTCGAGCGGTACCACCTGTCCGGGTCCGTGGCGTGCGATGTCGGGCGTGTCCAGCAACTGCTGTCGAATCTGTTAGCAACGCGATCGTGCACGGCGGTGAGCCGTCGTCCGTCGAGGTCGCTGCAAACCTGGACCTGAACTGGTTCGAGATTTCGGAGCTCGTCGAAAGAGGCGGGCACCTGTTTCACGGCCAGGCTTCCAGCGATGCGGGAGGTCACGGCGATCGCGTGACCCTGGCAAGGCTCAATCCTGCGGCAGCAGCTTGCCCGCGATCGCCGCCGCCGCCGAGCGCGTCTCCACGCCGAGCTTCTCGAACACGTGCTCCAGGTGCTTGTTCACCGTGCGGTGGCTCATGCCCAGGATGTCGGCGATGTCGCGGTTGGTCTTGCCCTTGGCCAGCCACGACAGCACCTCGGTCTCGCGCGGCGTGAGCGCGATGTCGCGCAGGCGCTGCGCGGCGTCGCTGTCGGGCGGCGTGAGCGTGAGCAGCAGCATGGCTTCGCCCAGGTTGCCCTGGCCCATGTGGCGCGCCAGCAGGCGGCCGTGGCGGCCGAGGTCGCGCAGCGTCTCGCGCTGGTTCAGCGAGGCGCCCAGCCATTCGCGCGCGCGCTGGCCGGCGGCGGCGTCCTGGCCGAAGGCCAGCGCCAGCCAGGCCGTGGCCTGCGGTGAGCGCCAGGCCAGGCGGCCCTGCGTGTCCAGCACCACCGTGCCCATGCCGGCCACGTCCACCGCTTCCTGCGCCAGGCGGGTCACGCGCGCGTTGCGCACGTGGGTGGCCAGGCGCGCCATCACCTCGGGAATGCGCAGCGGCTTGACCACGTAGTCCACCCCGCCGCTGGCGAAGCCGCGCAGGATCTGCTCGCTTTCGGACAGGCCGGTCATGAAGACGATGGGCACGTGCGCCCAGGCCGGCGTGGCCTTGAGCCGTTCGCACAGCGTGAAACCGTCCATGCCGGGCATCACCGCGTCGAGCAGCACGCCGTCGGGCACGGCGACCTCGAAGCGCTCCAGGGCTTCGTCGGCGTCGCGCGCGGCGAGCACGACGTAGCCCTCGGCGACCAGCGCGTCGCCCAGCATGCGAAGGGTGTCCACGGCGTCGTCCACCACCAGGATCACGGGGGGCGTGACCGACGGCGGCACGGGGGCCATGGGGTCAGGTGTCGATGTCATCTTCCGTCAGCTCCGCGGTGTCTCTGAGGTACTCGATCAGGGTCTGGAAATCGAAGCGGTCCGCGCAGGACTGCAGCAGCGCCAGCGTGGCGGCGTGCGCGGGTTCGGCGGTCTGCGCCTGCCACAGTCGCTGGCGCAGCGCGGCGGCCTGCCCCTGGCGGGCCAGGCGCTGCAGCTCCTCGCGCAGGTCTTCGGGCAGCGGCAGGCCGGTGACGCGGTGGCGCACGAAGCTCACCGGCGGGGTGGCCGGCGCCTGCTCGGTCACCCACTCCAGCGCCAGCGCGTGCTTCAGCGCGTCGAGCAGTTCCGACTCCATCATGGGCTTGGCGACGAAGCCCTGGCAGTCCAGCGCGGTCAGCTGCTCGGGCCGGTTGTCGAACAGGTTGGCCGAGACGAACACGATGGGCAGGCGGGAGGCGGGCAGCAGCTGGCGCACGGCGGCGGCGGTCTGCCAGCCATCGAGGCCGTCCATGGTGAGGTCCAGCAGCAGGCCGTGGGGCGCGTGCTGTTCGATGATCTCCAGGCATTCCTGGCCGCTGGCGGCCTCGCGCACCACGAAGCCCAGTGGCACCAGGATGCTGGCGAGCAGCTGGCGGTGCAGCGGCTGGTCGTCCACCACCAGCAGGGTGCGGCGCTCGCCGAGGTAGCCGGTGACCGCGCGCAGCGTGGAGGGGATGGGCAGCGGGTGTTTCGGGTCCGAGGGGATGGGCGGCAGGTACAGGCGCAGCGAGAAGGTGCTGCCGTGGCCCGGGCGGCTTTTGAGCAGCAGCTCGCCGCCCATCATGTCGGTGAGCAGGTGCGTGATGGTCAGGCCCAGGCCGGTGCCGGTGTCCGCCGCGCGCCGCCCGGCGCTGCCGCGCTCGAAGGGCAGGAAGATGCGCTTCTGGTCCTGCGCGGCGATGCCGATGCCGGTGTCGATCACGTCGATGCGCGCCACCTGCTGGCGAAAGTCCAGCCGCAGCGTGACCTCGCCCTGGTCGGTGAAGCGCACCGCGTTGCTCAGCAGGTTGATCAGGATCTGGCGCAGGCGCTTGGCGTCGGCCCGCACCCAGGCCGGCAGCTCGCCTTCCTGCTGCACCACGAAGCGCAGGCCCTTGGCCTCGGCCTGCGGGCGCACCATGCGCTCCACGTCTTCCAGCAGCTGGCCCAGCGGCAGCGGCACCGGGTCGAGCTTGAGGCGGCCGGCCTCGATGCGCGCGAGGTCCAGCGAACCGTCGATCAGCGCGTGCATGTGCTGGCCGCTGCGCTGCATGGTGGCGATGGTCTCGCGCACCCAGACCGAGATCTCGTTGTTCTTCAGCAGGATCTGCGCATAGCCCAGGATGCTGGTGAGCGGCGTGCGCAGCTCGTGCGTCATGCCGGCCACGTAGCGCGTCTTGGCCTGGCTGGCGGTCTCGGCGCGGTCGCGCGCGGACTGCAGCTCGGCATCGGTGCGCTGGTGGGCGTCGATCTCCCGCATCAGCAGCTGCGTCTGTCGCTCGGACTCGTCCTGCGCCATGCGCCGGCTGTCGGTGGTCAGCACCACCCACCACGAACACACCGCCGCCAGCAGCACCAGGAAGGCGTAGATCTTGAGCAAGGGCGATTGCAGGGCCTCGGCCGGCGCGTGCAGGCTCTCCTGCAGGTAGACCATGCCGATCAGGAAGGCCATGACCGCGCTCAGCGACAACCAGACCGCGAGGAACTGGCCGGCGCGGAAGTTGACCCGCACCATCGCGCCCTGCGGCAGCACGGCGGCGAGCGCGGCGCGCACCTGATCGATGGCGCGCGAGTTGGTCTTGCAGCGGTCGTGGCAGCGCGACTCGAGCGAGCAGCACAGCGAGCAGATGGGCGCCTGGTAGGCCGGGCAGCTGGCCATGTCTTCCGACTCGAACTGGTTCTCGCACACCGAGCAGCGCACCGCCTCGCCGGGCGCCCAGCCGCCCGAGGGCGTGCGCGCCAGGTAGTACCTGCCCTGGGTGGCCCAGGCGATCAGGGGCGAGAGCAGCAGCGCCAGGCCGAGCGCGATGAAGGGCGAGAAGGCCGCCGCGACTTCGCCCATCACGCCCGCGTAGGCCAGGCTGGCCACCAGCGCCGCGATGATCATGGAACCCATGCCCACCGGGTTGAAGTCGTACAGGTAGGCGCGCCGAAACTCGATGCCCTTGGGGCTCAGGCCCAAGGGCTTGTTGATGATGAGGTCGGCCACCAGCGCGCCGACCCAGGCGATCGCCACGTTGCTGTAGACGCCCAGCACCTTCTCGATGCCGGCGAACACGCCCAGCAGCATCAGCAGCGTGGCGATGCAGACGTTGAACACCAGCCAGACCACGCGGCCGGGGTGGCTGTGCGTGACGCGCGCGAAGAAGTTGGACCAGGCCAGCGAGCCGGCGTAGGCGTTCGTCACGTTGATCTTGACCTGCGCCAGGATCACGAACACCACCGTCATCGCCACCGCCAGCCCGGGGTGGCCCACGGCCTCGGTGAAGCCGGCCAGGAACATCTGCGTGGGCTCGGTGGTGCGCTCGGGGTTCACCTCGAACTGCATGGCGGCGAACGCGAGGAAGGCGCCGCCCACCATCTTGAGCATGCCCATGACGATCCAGCCCGGGCCCGGGATCAGCACCGCGGCCCACCAGCGCCAGCGGTTCTCGCGCTTGCGCTCGGGCATGAAGCGCAGGAAATCCACCTGCTCGCCGATCTGCACCACCAGCGAGAAGATGACGGCCGCCGCCGCGCCGAACATCAGCGGGTGGAACTCGCTGCTGCCCGAGCGGATGCCGGTGAGGCTGGTGAAGTCGCGGTACAGCTGGGGTTGCGAGAGCCCGATCCACACGAAGGGCAGCACCAGCAGGAACAGGTAGAGCGGCTGCGTCCAGGCCTGCAGCTTGGAGATGAGGGTGATGCCCCGGATGACCAGCGGAATGATCACCACCGCCGAGATCAGGTAACACCAGGCCAGCGGCCAGTCGGTCGCCATCTGCAGGGCCAGCGCCATGATCACCGCCTCGATGGCGAAGAAGATGAAGGTGAACACCGCGTAGATCAGCGAGGTGATGGTCGAGCCCAGGTAGCCGAAGCCGGCGCCCCGGGTGAGCAGGTCCATGTCCAGCCCGTAGCGCGCGGCGCAGTAGGCGATGGGCAGGCTGGTGAAGAAGATCACCAGCCCCACCACCAGGATGGCCCACATGGCGTTGGCGAAGCCGTAGTTCACCGCGATCGCGCCGCCGATGGCCTCCAGCGCCAGGAAGGACAGCGAGCCGAAGGCGGTGTTCGCCACCCGCCACTCGCTCCATTTGCGGAAGCTGCGCGGCGTGTAGCGCAGGGCGTAGTCCTCCATGGTCTCGTCGGCCACCCACGAGTTGTATTCCCGGCGGAACCGGAAGATTTTCTGCGTGGCGACGGGGTGGGCGGGCTCGGGCGAGGGCATGCCCGGGACGCTAGCAAGAACCGGCCCTACCCACCAGACGGGGCCTCTACGTTATTTGACGTATGGGCCGGATCAAGGGCTTTCCCTAGTCTTCACCCCAGTCGGCACACCGCCGGTTCCACCGCCCCAAACGTCCCAGGAGTCCTCCATGAAGCACCCTTCCGATCCGAATGCCCAGCCGTCCGAATGTCTCGAAACCCCGGAAGCCAGCCGCCGCCGCGTGCTGCAGATGCTGGGCGTCGCCGGCCTGGCCGGCCTGCCGGCCTGGAGCTTCGGCCAGCCCACGGCCTCGGTGAACACCACCAAGCTGGCCGTGACCGACACCGAAGTCACCGTGGGCCAGCTGCATTCGTCCACCGGCACCATGGCGATCTCGGAAACGGGCTCCATCCAGGCCGAGCAGCTCGCCATCGACGAGATCAACGCCATGGGCGGCATCCTGGGCCGCAAGATCAAGGTGATCAAGGAAGACGGCGCCTCCGACTGGCCGACCTTCGCCGAAAAGTCCAAGAAGCTGCTGATCAACGACCGCTGCGCCGCCGTGTTCGGCTGCTGGACCTCGGCCTCGCGCAAGGCCGTGCTGCCGGTGTTCGAGAAGGAAAACGGCCTGCTGTACTACCCCACCTTCTACGAAGGCCTGGAGCAGTCCAAGAACGTGATCTACACCGGCCAGGAAGCCACGCAGCAGATCCTCTACAGCCTGGACTGGGCGCAGAAGGAGAAGAAGGCCAAGACCTTCTTCCTGATCGGCTCCGACTACATCTGGCCGCGCACCTCGATGAAGATCGCGCGCAAGCACATCGAGAACTTCCAGAAGGGCAAGGTCGTCGGCGAGGAGTACTACCCGCTGGGCAGCACCAACTTCGGCTCGCTGATGAACAAGATCAAGCTGCAGAAGCCCGACTGCATCTTCTGCGCGGTGGTGGGTGGCTCCAACGTGGCCTTCTACAAGGCGCTCAAGGCCGCCGGCATCACCGGCGACAAGCAGCTGCTGGTCACGCTCTCGGTGACCGAGGACGAAATGACCGGCGTGGGCGGCGAGAACTTCGCCGGCTTCTACTCGTCGATGAAGTACTTCCAGACGCTGGACAACGCGAACAACAAGAAGTTCGTGGCCGCCTTCAAGGCCAAGTACGGCAAGGACGCGGTGATCGGCGACGTGACCCAGGCAGGTTACCTCGGCCCCTGGCTGTGGAAGGCCGCGGTCGAGAAGGCCAAGAGCTTCGACGTGGACAAGGTGGTGGCCGCCTCGCGCACCGGCATCGAGCTCACCACGGCACCCGAGGGCTACGTGAAGCTCGACCCGAACCACCACCTGTGGAGCAAGTCGCGCATCGCCATGGGCATGCCGGACGCGACCTTCAAGGTGGTGGCGGAGTCACCCGAGCTGATCAAACCCGATCCGTTCCCCAAAGGCTACCAGTGAGCTGACCCACCCTGCCGCGGCGCACCCACGCCGCGGCCGCCTCCCTTCTTGCCCTGGAGTCTTCAACATGAGTTTCAACGACCTGCTCAACATCGGCCTGATGCAGGGCTTCGCCGGCCTGAGCCTGTTCGCGGTGCTGCTGCTCATGGGCCTGGGCCTGGCCATCATCTTCGGGCAGATGGGCGTGATCAACATGGCGCATGGCGAGTTCATGACCATCGGCGCCTACACCGTCTTCCTGGGCTCGACGCTGGCCAATGCGATCAGCCCCGGCGCGGTGGCGGCGTACTTTCCGTTCGCCATCGTGGCCGCCTTCTTCTTCGCCTTCATCGCGGGCTGGCTGGTGGAGTGGGCGCTGATCCGCCACCTGTACAAGCGCCCGCTGGACACGCTGCTGGCCACCTGGGGCATCAGCCTGGCGCTGCAGCAGTGCTTCCGCACCTTCATCGGCCCCAAGGAAGTGAGCCCCACGCTGCCCGACTGGCTGCTGGGTTCCTGGGCGCCGGCCGAGGGGCTGGACATCCCCATCAACGGCATGTTCGTGCTGGCCCTGGCCATCGTGGTCACCGCCGGCGTGCTGATCGCGCTGCACAAGAGCCGCTGGGGCCTGCGGGTGCGCGCCACGGTGAGCAACCGCGTGATGGCCAACGCCATCGGCATCGACACCAGGAAGACCGACCGACTGACCTTCGCCATCGGCTGCGGCATCGCCGGCGTGGCCGGCGCGGCCTTCACCACCATCGGCTCCACCGGCCCGACCTCGGGCTCGCTCTACATCGTCGACGCCTTCCTGGTCGTCACTTTCGGCGGCGCGGCCAGCCTGCTGGGCACCGTGGTCTCGGCCTTCGGCATCGCCCAGACGCAGTCGATCACCGAGTTCTTCATGGCCGGCTCCATGGCCAAGATGCTCACGCTGTCGCTGATCGTCGTGATCCTGATGCTGCGGCCTCAGGGTCTGTTCGCATCCAAGGTGCGTCGTTGATTTCTTTGTCTCCCGGAGTCCGTCATGAACGCCCTGAAAGCCTGGATCACCCGCTACCAGCTCGCCAGCCTGGTCCTGCTCACCGTGCTGCTCGCGGTGGTGCTGCCGCTCAGCCTCGACATCTTCCGCCTCAACCTGGTCGGCAAGTACCTCACCTACGCCTTCGTGGCCATCGGCCTGGTGATGTTGTGGGGCTATGGTGGCGTGCTCAGCCTGGGGCAGGGCGTGTTCTTCGGCCTCGGCGGCTACGCCATGGCGATGTTCCTCAAGCTGGAGGCCTCCGACCCTGAAGCGACGAAGATCCAGTCCACCCCCGGCATCCCGGACTTCATGGACTGGAACCAGCTCACCGAGCTGCCCTCGTTCTGGGTGCCGTTCAAGAGCTTTCCGTTCGCGCTGGCCGCCGTCATCGTGGTGCCCACGCTGCTGGCCTGGCTCGTCAGCTTCGCCATGTTCAAGCGGCGCGTGGGCGGGGTGTACTTCGCCATCATCACGCAGGCCGTGGCGCTGATCCTCACGGTGCTCATCATCGGCCAGCAGGGCTACACCGGCGGCGTCAACGGCATGACCGACCTCAAGACCCTGCTGGGCTGGGACACGCGCACCGACAGCGCCAAATACATCCTGTACTACGTCTGCGTGGGCCTGCTGGTGCTGTCCATCGTGGTCTGCCGCTGGATCCAGACCAGCAAGCTCGGCACCCTGCTGCTGGCCATGCGCGACAAGGAAGACCGCGTGCGCTTCTCGGGCTACGACGTGGCCGACTTCCGCATCTTCGTGTTCTGCCTGGCGGCCGCGCTGTCGGGCATCGGTGGCGCGCTGTTCACGCTGCAGGTGGGCTTCATGTCGCCCAGCTTCGTGGGCATCGTGCCCTCGATCGAAATGGTGATCTACGCCGCCGTGGGCGGGCGCATGAGCCTGGTGGGAGCGGTGTACGGCGCGCTGCTGGTCAACGCCGGCAAGACCTTCTTCTCGGAAAGCTTCCCCGACCTCTGGCTGTTCCTCATGGCGGGCCTTTTCATCGGCGTGACCATGGCCTTCCCCATGGGCCTGGCCGGCTTGTGGGAAAGCAGGATCGTGCCGTGGTGGAAGTCGCGCCAGGCCGCGCTGCGCGAGGCCTCGGCCGCGCGGCCCCAGCCGCCTTCGCCGCCCCCTCATGCACCGATGGCCAAACCCAAGGCCGAGGTGAAGTTGCCCGACGGCACCCGAAGCCAAGGCGTCTGAGCCCACGGAGAACCTCATGAGCAACACCGACTTCGCCCTCTCCGTGGAAGACCTGACGGTTTCCTTCGACGGCTTCAAGGCCATCGACGCCCTCACGCTCTACGTCGACAAGAACGAGCTGCGCGTGATCATCGGCCCCAACGGCGCGGGCAAGACCACGCTGCTGGACCTGATCTGCGGCAAGACCAAGGCCAGCGCGGGCAGCATCAAGTTCAAGAACGAGGAAATCATCAAAGTGCCCGAGCACAAGCGGGTGCGCAAGGGCATCGGGCGCAAGTTCCAGACGCCGTCGATCTACGAGAACCTCTCGGTGTTCCAGAACCTGGAGGTGTCCTTTCCCTCGGGGCGTTCGGTCTGGGGGGCGCTGGCCTTCACCGCCACCGAGGAGATCCAGGCCCGCGTGAAGGCGGTGGCCGAGGACATCGGCCTGGGCGACAAGCTGGAGACCGAAGCCGGCCTGCTCTCGCACGGGCAGAAGCAGTGGCTGGAGATCGGCATGCTGCTGATGCAGGAGCCCGAGCTGCTGATGCTGGACGAACCCATCGCCGGCATGAGCGCGCGCGAGCGCGACCTGACCGCCGAGCTGCTGCAGCGCATCTGCCAGAACCGCGCCGTGATCGTGATCGAGCACGACATGGACTTCGTCAAGAAGATCGCGCACAAGGTCACCGTCATGCACCAGGGAAAGATCCTGGCCGAAGGCCCGATGGACCAGGTGCAGGCCGACCCCAAGGTCATCGACGTGTACCTCGGCCACTGAAGGAGTCACCACCATGCTGAAAGTCAAGGACCTCGTCGTCGCCTATGGCCAGAGCCAGGCGCTGCACGGCATCTCGTTCGAAGGCCGCGAGAACGAAACCGTGGCCATCATGGGCCGCAACGGCATGGGCAAGACCACGCTGTTCAAGAGCCTGATCGGCGTGCTGCCGATCAAGAGCGGCCACATCTCGGTGGCCGGCCAGGAGGTCTCGCAGTTGGAGAGCTTCCAGCGCGTGGCCAAGGGCATCGCCTACGTGCCGCAGGGCCGCATGATCTTTCCCACGCTCACGGTGGAAGAGAACATCCAGACCGGCCTGGAGAACGCCAAGGACAAGACCATCCCCGAAGAGATCTACGCGCTATTCCCGGTGCTGTGGGACATGCGCCGGCGCAAGGGCGGCAACCTCTCGGGCGGCCAGCAGCAGCAGCTGGCGATCGCGCGCGCGCTCGTCACCGACCCCAAGGTGCTGCTGCTCGACGAGCCCACCGAAGGCATCCAGCCGTCCATCATCAAGGACATCGCCAAGGCGCTCAACGAGATCCGCAAGATGCGCAAGATCACCATCGTGGTCTCCGAGCAGGTGCTCTCGTTCGCCATGGACGTGGCCGACCGCCTGTTCGTCATCGAGGGCGGCCGCCTGGTGCACGAGACCGACCGCGCCGACACCGACCAGCAGCGCATCAAGTCCTACCTCTCCGTCTGATTCCCCCCTTTCCCTTTCCCGTCCACCCCAGGAGCACAAGCCATGCCCGAGACCCTCATCAAAGTCGATCTGAACGCCCCCGCACCGTCCAACGAAATGGTGCACAACCGCTGGCACCCCGACATTCCCATGGCCTGCTGGGTCAACCCCGGTGACGACTTCGTGCTGGAAACCTACGACTGGACCGGCGGCTTCATCCAGAACAACGACAGCGCCGACGACGTGCGCGACATCGACCTCACCACGGTGCACTACCTCAGTGGCCCGGTGGGCGTGAAGGGCGCCAAGCCCGGCGATCTGCTGGTGGTCGAGCTGCTCGACATCGGCGCCAAGGACGACAGCCTGTGGGGCTTCAACGGCTTCTTCAGCAAGAAGAACGGCGGCGGCTTCCTCACCGAGCACTTCCCGCAGGCGCAGAAGTCGATCTGGGACTTCCACGGCATGTTCACCACCTCGCGCCACGTGCCGGGCGTGAAGTACGCCGGCCTGATCCACCCGGGGCTGATCGGCTGCCTGCCCGACCCCAAGATGCTGGAGACCTGGAACACGCGCGAGCAGGCGCTGATCGACTCCGACCCGGCCACCAGCGGCCTGGCCAACCCGCCCTTCGCCGGCACGGCGCACATGGGCAAGCTCACGGGCGAAGCCAAGGCCAAGGCGGCGGCCACCGGCGCGCGCACCGTGCCGCCGCGCGAACACGGCGGCAACTGCGACATCAAGGACCTCTCGCGCGGCTCCAAGGTGTTCTTCCCGGTCTACGTGGACGGCGCGGGCCTCTCGGTGGGCGACCTGCACTTCAGCCAGGGCGACGGCGAGATCACCTTCTGCGGTGCCATCGAGATGGCCGGCTGGGTGCACATGAAGGTGTCCATCATCAAGGACGGCATGGCCAAGTACGGCATCAAGAACCCGATCTTCAAGCCCAGCCCGATCACGCCGACCTACAACGACTACGTGATCTTCGAGGGCATCAGCGTGGACGAGAGCGGCAAGCAGTACTACCTGGACGTGAACGTGGCCTACCGCCAGGCCTGCCTGAACGCCATCGAGTACCTGAAGAAGTTCGGCTACTCGGGCGCGCAGGCCTACTCCATCCTGGGCACGGCGCCGGTGCAGGGCCACATCAGCGGCGTGGTGGACGTGCCCAACGCCTGCGCCACGCTGTGGCTGCCGACGCAGATCTTCGACTTCGACATCAACCCGAACGCGAGCGGCCCGATCAAGCACCTCGACGGCTCGGTGGTGATGCCGCTGTCGCCGGACCTCTGAGGCCCTCGCCATGCCGACCTACGACTACGACTGCCCGTCCTGCGGGGGCTTCGATGCGTTCCGCTCCTTGAGCGAGCGCAACGAGCCCGCCGCCTGCCCGGACTGCGGCACCGCCTCGGCGCGCGTCTTCGTGAGCGCGCCGCGGCTGGCGCTCATGGACGGGGGCACGCGCACCGCCATCGGCATCAACGAGCGCGCGCGCCACGAACCCAAGACCTCGCGCGACTACCAGCGCCTCAAGCACCCGGCGGGCTGCGGCTGTTGCAGCTCGGGCCGCAGCAAGGCGACGGTGACGGCGCCGAACGGCGCGAAGGCCTTTCCGAGCAAGCGCCCCTGGATGATTTCCCATTGAGACCCCCTTCCTTCGTGGGTCGGCGTTGTTTTTTTGCGTTGCACCGGTCATCGGCGCCCAGGGGGAGCGGCTCCGCTCATGTCCCCCGGTCTGGGCTTCGCCCAGCCCTCCTCCTTTACTTCGCTGCGCCGCTCCCCCTGGGCGCCGATGACCTCATTGGCACTCGGTCCGTTGGCGATCCAGCATCCCTTCTGGTGCATGGGCCTCAGGCGTTCTGCGCAGCGGGGTAAAGGAGGAGGCGGCACCAGCCGCCGGGGGACACCCGCGGAGCAGAGCGCCTGAGACCCACGCGCCTGCGAGGTAGTCGCTTGGAGTCGTCAGCGTGAACCTGTCACCCTAGGGTTTGTCGGGTGGTCTACCCCTGGGGGGTATTCTTGACAGCGTCACCGCCAGCGCCTTCAATGGGGCTTTCGTCCCTGGAGATGTTCATGCGCCTTGTTGTCCTGTGCTCTTTCGCCGTTGCCGCCCTGATGCCCATCGCGTCCTTTGCCGAGGGCCCCAGCTGCAACGCCGCCGCCGCCGAGAAGAAACTCGCTGGCGCGGCCAAGACCTCGTTCCTGAAGAAATGCACGCGCGACGCGGCGGCCAGTTGCGACATGGCGGCGGCCGAGAAGAAACTCGCGGGCGCCGCGAAGACCAGCTTCAACAAGAAATGCAACCGGGACGCCTTGGGCTGATGCCCCGGCCGCCGGCCGCGTTCAGAGGCTGGTGAGTTCGCCGTAGGCCCGCCGCGTGTAGGGGGAGACCGCCGCGAGCACCTGCCGGTACCCGGTCTTGTGGCTGCGCACCAGGCGCGTCGACGCGGTGCTGAACGAGCGGCAGAACCAGTGGCAGGTGTGCTGCATCAGGAACAGCTCGGCCAGGATGAGGTAGGCCTTGTCGCGCGGCGGCCGCTGGGCGTTGTTGTCGACCGCCTCGGTGATGGCGTACGCGTGGACCATGAAGGCCGCGCGCAGGTCGAACGTGGCGCGGTGACACCAGCGGTGCGCCCAGGGCAGGGCGAAGGGCAGCTTGCTCACGCGCGTGGCGGCCGCCTCGACATCGACGAAAAAGTGCACGAACCGGGTGAACTGCTTCGCGATGGAGCGCTCGGCCCCTTCCAGCACGCTCCAGATCTGTTCCCGGCGCTCGGGGTCTTGCTCCGCCAGGGCCCGCTCGTAACCTTCGGCGAGTTTTTCCAGCATGAGGTCGATCTGGTACGGGCCCAGGTGCTTGCGCAGCAGCTCGATGCGTTTTTTCTGGTCCAGTGAATTGAGAAAAGCGAGGCCGGCGAAAAAGGCCAGCACCAGGGTCAGAATTTCCATGGCCGAAACGGGGTGTTGGAGAGGCCGCCAGTGTAGAGTCCCCAAACGGCGGCGGGAATGCGAGAATGATTTCCCCGTGACGCCCGCCTTTTGCCCTCCATGCCCCACCACCTTCCCCTGATCATTGCCGCCGCTGCCGGGTGGGCCGCCTGCCTGACAGGCGTCGCCTGGGTCGTTTCCGCCTGGCTTGGCCGCGCGCTCTCCATCGCCGAGACGGTGCTGCTCGGCGGCATGTTGGGCGTGGTGGTGGCGGTGATCGTGCAGGCGCGCCTGCAGCGCCAGCGCCGCAAGCTCGACGACATGCGCGACTCCGCGCTCTGGTGACGCGCCCGCGCCCGCGGCCGCGCCGGCCTCAGGGCGCGTCCACCCGCACCTGCAAGGACGAGTACCAGAGCGCCAGGTTGTCGATCTCGGCGTCCGTCAGCGGTTTGGCGATCACCGACATCACCTCGTTCGCGCGTTTGCCGCTGCGGTAGTTCCGCAGCTGTTCCGTGAGGTAGAACAGCGGCTGGCCCGCGAGGTGGGGCACGTTGGGCTGCATCGACAGGCCCACCGGGCCGTGGCACACCGCGCAGGCGGTGGCCGCGCGGGCCTTGCCCGCCTCGAGGTCGGCGGCAGTGGCGGCAGCGCTCGCGCCGCCCACGACCATGAGCAGAAGTGCGATCCGCACCGAGTGAAACAGCCTCAGCCAGAGGCAGCGAGGGTCCGGCTCCGCCGGCCCAAGCTGCCGTCCCCCCTCGAAGCGCCGAAGGCGCGCCACGGAGGGGGGAAGCCGCGTCAGCGGCGCAGGGGGGTGTGCCATCAATTCGAGTACGTCACGCGGTAGATCGCGCCGACGTAGTCGTCCGAGATCAGCAGCGAGCCGTCCTTCATCGGCGCCACGTCCACCGGCCGGCCCTTGTAGACCCCGTTGGCGTCCAGCCAGCCTTCGGCGAAGACCTCGGACTTGCCGGCGGTGCCGTCGGCGTTGACCGGCACGTAGTTGATCAGCGCGCCCGTGGCCTTGGTGCGGTTCCAGGAACCGTGGGCCGCCACGAACATGCCGCCCCGGTACTTGGTGGGGAACATGCCGCCGTTGTAGAACGCCATGCCCAGCTGCGCCTGGTGGGCCGGGAACTCCACCTGCGGGAACACCGCGTTGGCCGGCTCCTTCATGTCCTTGAGGTCGGGCGCGGCGGCCGAGCCGGCCACCTTGAACTTGCCGTTCCAGTAGGGATAACCGAAATGCTGGCCGGCGGCGGTGGAGCGGTTGAGCTCGCCAGGCGGCACCTCGTCGCCCAGCCCGTCGGTCTGGTTGTCGGTCCACCACACCGTCTTGTCCTTGGGGTTGATGTCCATGCCCACCGAGTTGCGCACGCCGCGCGCGAACACCTCGCGGCCGGAGCCGTCGAAGGGGTTCAGGCGCACGATGCCGCCGATGCCGACCTGCTCGTACAGCGCCACCTTGCCCGCCGGCTGCACGTTGTGCGGCTGGCCGAGCGTGATGTAGAGCTTGCCGTCGTCGCTCACGCGGCACACGCGCGCGCCGTGGTTGAAGGACTCCTCTTCCTCCGGGATCAGCTTGCCCTGGCCCACCACCTCGATCACCGCCACGTCGGGCCCTTCGTAGAAGAACTCGGCGGCCGGGAAGTTGAGCACGCGGTTGTGCTCGACCACGACGAGGAAGCCGTCCTTGGTCCAGCACACGCCATTGGGCACCTTGAAGTTGAGCGAAGGCGCGAAGGGTTTGACCTCGTCGGCCGTGCCGTCGCCGTTGCGGTCGGTCACGGCCCACACGCGGGTCTTGCGCGTGCCCACGAACAGCATGTTGGTGCTGGGCGCCACCGCCATGTGGCGCGCGTCGGGCACCACCGCGTACAGCTCGATCTTGAACCCCGGGGGCAGCTTCACGGACCGCAGGTTGGCGCGGATCGCCTCGGCATTGCGACCTTCCTGGGGCACGGGCGGAATGTTCAGGTCGACGCCCGAGACCTTCATCTGCTTGAGCGTGGCGAGGTTGTCCTTGCCCGCCTGCGCCATCGCGCCTGTCGCCAACCCGCAGGCCAGCAATGCCATCCACAGTCGTGTGCTTTTCATGGGTCTCCTCCGAGGGGTGAATCCCGAAGGACCATCCTTCGGAACCGGCCATTCTGGAATCAAACCCGCGGCCGCACCCAGGAGTCCCCTGCGCCGTCGTTGTCTTGGTGCACTGCAGCGTGCGTGCCGGCGCTCAGTCCGGCACCACCGCCGTGACTTCGATCTCCACCTTGGCGCGCGCTTCCATGAGCGCGCTCACCTCCACGCAGGTCATGGCCGGGAAGTGGCGGCCCATCACCTCGCGGTAGACCTCGCCGAGTTCGCGCAGGCGCGCGTTGTACTCCACCCGGTCGATCACGTACCAGGTCATGCGCACCATGTGCTGCGGCCCGGCCTCGGCGCAGGCGAGCACGTCGCGCACGTTGAGCAGGGTCTGGCGCGTCTGGGCGATGAAGTCGTCGCTCTCGAACACCTGGGCGGCGTTCCAGCCGATCTGGCCGCCCACGTAGACGTGGGTGCCGCGCGCGGCGATGCCGTTGGCGTAGCCCTTGGGTGCTGCCCAGCCGGGCGGTTGCAGGTGTTTCATCATGTCGGTTGGCTTCGATGTTGTTGGGCTTGCTGGCGCAGCGCGAAGCGCTGCAGCTTGCCGGTTTCGGTGCGCGGGAGCTGGTTCACGAAGACCACCTCGCGCGGGTACTTGTAGGGCGCCATGTTCTGCTTCACGTGCTCCTGCAGCGCCTTGACCTGCGCCGCGTCGGCGGCTTCGCCGGGTTTGAGCACCACATAGGCCAGCACGATCTGGCCGCGCTCCTCGTCGGCCTTGCCGACCACGCCGCACTCGGCCACCGCCGGGTGCTGCAGCAGCGCGGCCTCCACCTCGGGGCCGGCCACGTTGTAGCCGGCGGTGATGATCATGTCGTCGGTGCGCGCCTGGTAGAAGAAGTAGCCGTCGGCGTCCTGGCGGAAGGCATCGCCGGGGAAGTTCCAGCCGTCGCGCACGTACTGGGTCTGGCGCGGTTCGTCGAGGTACTTGCAGCCGGTCGGGCCGATCACGGCGAGCTTGCCGACCTCGCCCAGGGGCAGCGGCCGGCCTTCGTCGTCCACCACGCGCGCCTCGTAGCCCGGCACCACCTGGCCGATGGCGCCGCGGCGCACGGCCTCGGGCGGCGAGGAGATGAAGATGTGGAACATCTCGGTGGCGCCGATGCCGTCGAGCATCTCCAACCCGCTGGCTTCCTTCCAGAGCTGGCGCGTGGCATCGGGCAGGCCCTCGCCCGCGCTCACGCTGATGCGCAGGCGGCCGATGCCGTGCTGGCGCGCGAACGCGGCCATCTGGCGGTAGAAGGTGGGCGCGGTGTAGCAGATGGTGGCGCCCACGCGGCCGATGAGCTGCACCATGGCCTCGGGCGTGTAGGGGATGGAGGGGAAGTAGACTGAGGCGCCGGCCCACATGGGGAAGACCAGCAGACCGCCCAGGCCGAAGGTGAAGGCCAGCGGCGGCGAGCCCATGACGATGTCGTCCGGCGTGGCGCGCAGCACGTGGCGCGGCCAGGTCTCGCAGGCGGCGAGCACGTCGCGGTGGGTGTGCACGGCGGCCTTGGGCGTGCCGGTGGTGCCCGAGGTGAAGGCCAGCAGCGCGATGTCGGTGGCGGCGGTGGGGCAGGGCGTGCCGTGTTCGCACTGGCGCCGCGCCAGGGCTTCAAGCGAGTGTGGCGCCTCCCCTTCGGCCGTGTTGAAGGTCAGCAGCTTCATGCCGGCCATGGCGGGATCGGCCGCGAGCGCCGCCTTGAGCTCGTCCTGCAGTTTCACGTCGCACAGCGCCACCGAGGGCTGGGCCTTGGTGAGGATGGCGCCGAGCTCCTTCGCGCGCAGCAGCGGCATGGTGGCCACCGCGATCAGGCCGGCCTGCACCGTGCCCAGCCAGGCCAGCGCCATGGCCACCGAGTTGCCGCCGCGCAGCAGCACGCGGTTGCCGGGCACCAGGCCCAGCTCCACCGTGAGCGCGTTGGCGATGCGGTTCACCTCGAGCTGCGCCTGCGCGTAGGTCAGCGTGCGCTCCTCGCTGCGGAACAGCGGGCGGTCGCCATGGCCCGCCGCGATGGCGCGCTGGAACAGCGCGTGCACGGCGTTGACCTGCGCGGGCAGTTGCAGCTCGGGCCGGTCGAAGCGCAGTTCCGGCCACTGCGCGGGCGGGGGCAGGCGGTCGTGCACGAAGTGGTCGGGCTGGGCGGACGGGATGGCAATTTTCATCATTCACTCATTCCAGTGACGTCGGCGCGAAGTGCCTTGAACCAGAAATGCCGCGGAACCGGCTTTGCCGGGCCGCAGGCATTGCCCCCTTGAGGGGGTCGCGCGAAGCGCGGCGGGGGTGCTCATTTCAATGCGGCCTTGCCGAGGATCAACAGTTGAACCTCGCTCGCACCCTCGTAGATGCGCAGCGAACGGATGTCGCGGTACAGGCTCTCGACCTTCTGGCCCACCTGCACGCCGCGCCCGCCGAACATCTGCAGCGCCATGTCGATCACGCGCTGCGCGTTTTCGGTGGCGGTGAGCTTGGCGGTGGCCGCGGCCGTGGTGTAGGCCGGCGTGCCCGCGCCCTGCGTGGCGCTGCAGTCGCGCTGCCAGGCGGCGCGGTAGGTGAGCACGGCGGCGGCGTCGATGAGCGCGCTCATCTCGCCGAGCCGGGCCTGCGTGAGCTGGAAGTCGGCCAGGGTCTGGCCGAACATCTTGCGCTGCTTGGCGTGCGCGACGCTTTCGGCGAAGGCGCGCCGCGCCATGCCCAGCGCGGCGGCGGCGACCGAGGCGCGGAAGATGTCCAGCGTCTGCATGGCGAGCTTGAAGCCGCCGTGCAGCGGCCCGACCATGGCGTCGGGGCCGACGGCGCAGCCGCTGAAGCGCAGCGTGGCCAGCGGGTGCGGGGCCATCACGTGGAGGTGTTCGCTGCTGTCCAGGCCGGGTTGCCGGGCGTCGACGATGAAGGCGCTGATGCCGCGCGCGCCGGCCTCGGGGTCGGTCTTGGCGAAGACGACGTAGAAGTCGGCCAGGTCGCCGTTGCTGATCCAGGTCTTGCTGCCGTCGAGCGCCCAGCCGCCCGCCGCCTGCGTGGCGCGCGTGGCCATGGCGGCCACGTCGGAGCCGGCGTCGGGCTCGCTGAGCGCGAAGGCGGCGATCTTCTGGCCGCTGGCGACCGCGCTCAGGTAGCGCGCCTTCTGGGCCGGGGTGCCGGCGAGCGTGATGGCGCCGCTGCCCAGGCCCTGCATGGCGAAGGCGAAGTCGGCCAGCGGCGAGTGGAAGGCCAGGGTTTCGCGCAGGATCACCAGCGAGCGCGAGTCCAGCGAGGGCAGGGCGCCGCCGTGGGCCCCGGGCACGCAGTAGCGCAGCCAGCCGTCCTGGCCCAGGCGCGCCACCCAGTCGCGGCAGGCGGCGCGGTCGTCGGTTTCATCGACACCCTGCAGCGCGGCCCAGTCGGCCAGGCGCGGCGCCATCTCGCGGTGGTGGGCGTCGAAGAAAGGCAGTTCCCACTGCGCTTGGGGTGGGCGCAGGCCGTGCGGGTGTTCGAAGGCGACCACGTCAATCTCCTTCGAAGACCGGGCGCTGCTTGGCCGCGAAGGCCTCGTAGGCGCGGCGGAAGTCCTGCGTCTGCATGCAGATGGCCTGGGCCTGGGCCTCGGCTTCGATCGCCTGGTCCAGCGTCATGGCCCACTCCTGGTGCAGCATGGTCTTGGTCATGCCGTGCGCGAAGGTGGGGCCTTGCGCGAGTTGCGCGGCGAGCTTGTGCGCGGCGGGCAGCAGGGCGGCGCTGTCGTGCAGCGCGTTGAAGAAACCCCAGGCGTGGCCTTCGGTGGCGCTCATGGCGCGGCCGGTGAACAGCAGCTCGCTGGCGCGGCCTTGGCCGATCATGCGCGGCAGCAGCGCGCAGGCGCCCATGTCGGCGCCCGCGAGGCCCACGCGGGTGAACAGGAAGGCGGTGTTCGTCTGCGGCGTGCCCAGGCGCAGGTCGGAGGCCAGCGCCATCATCGCGCCGGCACCGGCGCACACGCCGTCGATCGCGGCCACGATGGGCTGCGGGCAGGCGCGCATGGCGCTCACCAGCGCGCCGGTCATGCGCGTGAAGGCCAGCAGCTCGGGCATGCTCATCTTCGTGAGCGGGCCGATGATCTCGTGCACGTCGCCGCCCGAGCAGAAGTTGTCGCCCGCGCCGGTGAGCACCACGGCGCGCACGTCGGTGGCCTTCTGCAGGCCGAGGAACCAGTCGCGCAGCTCGGCGTAGGAGTCGAAGGTCAGCGGGTTCTTGCGCTCGGGCCGGTTGAGCGTGACGGTGGCCACGCCGTCGTCGCCCACGCGGAGCGCGAAGTGGGTGGGGGCGGGCGTGGCCTTGGGGCCGTACTGGCCGCGCATCGGGTTGTGGTCGGGGATGGGGTGTTTCATTCTTCGTCGATCCGCTGGTTGAGTTCGAGCTGGTGCTGTTTCACTTTGCCCAGCAGCTTGTGCAGGCTGTCGAGGTCGCGCGGGCTCAGGCCTTCGAACGCCTCGACGATCCAGCTCTCGTGCTGCTGGGCCATCTCGACGAAGCTGGCGCGGCCGTGCGGCGTGAGGCGCACGCGGAAGGCGCGCCGGTCGCCGTCCACGCCCATGCGCTCCACCAGGCCTTCGTTGACGAGCTGGTCGGTGATGCCGGTGACGTTGCCGCCGGTGACCATGAGCCGGTGCGAGAGCTCCTTCATCTTCAGCCCGTCGGGGTGGCGTTCGAGCTGGGCCATGAGGTCGAAGCGCGGCAGCGTGGTGTCGAACTGCTCGCGCAGGCCGGCGCGCACGCGCTTCTCGATCAGTTGCGAGCAGGTCAGCAGCCGCAGCCACAGGCGCAGCTCGTGCGCGTGTTCGCTGTGGGCGCGGGCTTCGAGGTCGAGCGGTGAAGGAGGGGTCATGGTGTAGGGGCGTTGAGGGCTTGCTGGCGGGCGATCTCGCGGTAGAGCTGGTCGCGCCCGCTCTCGTAGGGGCGCGGCCATTCGATGGCGCGGGTCTGCAGCTTGGCGGCTTCGTGCAGCGTCCAGGCCGGGTCGGCCAGGTGCGGGCGCGCCACGGCGCAGAGGTCGGCGCGGCCGGCCGCGATGATGCTGTTGGCGTGGTCGGCTTCGGTGATCGCGCCCACCGCCATGGTGAGGATGCCGGCCTCGTTGCGCACGCGGTCGGCGAACGGCGTCTGGTACATGCGGCCGTACACCGGCTTGGCCGTGCGCGTGGTCTGGCCCGAGGACACGTCGATCAGGTCGCAGCCGGCGGCCTTGAAGAGGCGCGCGATCTCGACCGCGTCGTCGGGCGTGTTGCCGCCCGGCGCCCAGTCGTGCGCGGAGATGCGTACGCTGAACGGCTTGTCGGCCGGCCATGCCGCGCGCATGGCGGTGAACACCTCCAGCGGGTAGCGGCAGCGGTTGGCGAGCGAGCCGCCGTAGTCGTCGGTGCGCTGGTTGGTGAGGGGGGTGATGAAGCTGGACAGCAGGTAACCGTGGGCCGCGTGCAGTTCCAACCAGTCGAAGCCGGCCTCGGCCGCGCGCTGGGTGGAAGCGACGAAGGCCGCCGTCATGGCGTCCATGTCGGCGCGCGTCATGGCGCGCGGCACCTGGTTCTGTTCGCCATACGGCACGGCGCTGGCCGAGAGCAGCGGCCAGTTGCCGCTGGGCAGGGGCTCGTCGATCTGCTCCCAGCCGAGCTGGGTCGAGCCCTTGGCGCCGCTGTGGCCCAGTTGCAGGCCGATCTTGGCGCTGCTGTGGCCGTGCACGAAATCGACGATGCGTTTCAGGCCGGCCTGCTGCGCCTCGTTCCACAGGCCCGGGCAGCCGGGGGTGATGCGGCCTTCGGGCGTGGGGCTGGTCATCTCCACCATCACCAGCGCGGCGCCGCCCATGGCGCGAGCGCCCAGGTGCACCAGGTGGTAGTCGCCCACCACGCCGTCGACCGCGCTGTACTGCGCCATCGGCGAGACCACGATGCGGTTCTTCAGCGTGACGCCGCGCACCGTGAGCGGCAGCAGCATGGGCGGCGTGGGGTGTTTCTTCACCGGCACGCCGGGTTGGGCCTGGGTCTGCAGCCAGGCCTCATAGCCTTCAAGCCATTTCGCGTCGCGCAGGCGCAGGTTCTCGTGGCTGATGCGCTGGCTGCGCGTGAGCAGCGAGTAGGCGAACTGCTCGACCTCCATGCCCGTGTAGCGGTCCACGTTCTCGAACCACTCGGTGGAGTTGCGCGCGGCGTTCTGGATCTTGAGCACCTCCACGCTGCGGCGCGCCTCGTAGCCTTGCAGCACCTCGGCCACGTCGGCATTCGCGTGGCGCGAGAACTCGTCGGCCAGGTCGATCGCGTCTTCCAGCGCGAGCTTGGTGCCGCTGCCGATGGAGAAATGCGCGGTGTGCGCGGCGTCGCCCATGAGCACGATGGGGGTCTTGCGGCCGCCGTGATCCGGCGCCGGGCCGCCCCAAGCCGGATCAGCCCCCTCGGGGGGCAGCGACCCGCGCAGCGGTGGAGCGTGGGGGCGAGCAATCTCTTGCCAGTGCACCCAGGTGTGGCAGATCACGCGCGGGAAGCGGATCCAGATCGCCGAGCCGCGCAGGTGCGAGGCGTTGCTGATGAGGGCGTGGCCGTCGAGGTAGGGGGCGAACAGCTTCTCGCAGAAGGCCACGCCGTCTTCCTGGCTCATCTGGTCGATGCCGTGCGCCTTCCAGACTTCCTCGGGCGTTTCCACGATGAAGGTGGAGGTCTCGCCGTCGAATTTGTAGGCGTGCGCCTGGAACCAGCCGTGTTCGGTCTGCACGAAGGCGAAGGTGAAGGCGTCGAAGGTCTTCTTGGTGCCGAGCCAGACGAAGCGGCATTGCCGGGTGTCGATGTCGGGCTGGAAGGTGTCGGCGTAGCGCGTGCGGATGCGGCTGTTGAGGCCGTCGCTGGCGATCACCAGGTCGGCCTCGTATTGCGCCGCGAGCGCCTGGTCGTCGGTCACGTCGGTCTCGAACACCAGGTTCACGCCCAGCGCCAGGCAACGCTCCTGCAGGATGTTGAGCAGCTTCTTGCGGCCGATGCCGCAGAAGCCGTGGCCGCCGGACCGCACGCGGCCGCCCTTGAAGAAGACCTCGATGTCGTCCCAGTGGTTGAAGGCCTCACCGATCAGCGCGGCCGATTCGGGGTCGGCCTCGCGCAGGTTGCCCAGGGTCTGGTCCGACAGCACCACGCCCCAGCCGAAGGTGTCGAACGGCCGGTTGCGCTCGACCACCGTGACGGTGAGCGAGGGGTCGCGCCGCTTCATGAGCAGAGCGAAGTACAGGCCCGCCGGGCCGCCACCGATGCACAGGATGCGCCGAAGCGCTGGAACGGATGTTTTCATGCCTAATTAGTTTAGGTTTAAAATATACAACTCCAATCGGGTAAACCCGTAGCCCATTCGGCTGCGGCGACGCCCCGGGCCATGCGTCCTACATCCGTCGGGACGTCCTTCCTACAAATCCGCTGGTTTTCCATGGCGTGTAGGTGCAAGAATGGCCTTACCTCACCACCCCCGGAGGCACTCATGTCTGTGTATCGATTCAAGTCCCGCGAAACGGGCGACCTCGTCATGCTGCAGCAGCACGGCCAACGCATGCTGGAGATCCTGGGCAAGCGTCTGTCGGGCCCGGGCATCATCCAGCCCGGCGAAATGGACGCGGCCGTGCAGAAGATCCGGGCCGCCGTGGCGGCGGACGACGCGGCCCGTCAGAAGCAGAAAGAGAAAGCGGAAGCGGAAGGCCAACACGACGACGCGCAGGTCGACCCGGTGAGCCTGCGCATGCGCGCCGCACCTTTCATCGAGATGCTGGAGCGCTGCGAGAAGGCGAACGTCGAGATCGTCTGGGGAGTGTGAGGAGAAACACCCCCCTGCGCCGCTGCGCGGCTTCCCCCCTCCGTGGCGCGCCTTCGGCGCTTCGAGGGGGACGGCATCTCGGGCCGGCGCAGCCGGACCCTTGATGCCTCTGGAGGGTGCACTTCTTTCGTTGCGGGCCGCGCCGCTGCGCGGGTTCTTCAGTCCACGCGGGCGCCGGAGGCCTTGACCACGGCGGCCCACTTGGTGGTCTCGGCGTCGATCAGGCGCGCGAACTCGGCCGGTGTGTTGCCGCTGGGGATGGCGCCCTGGGCCACCAGGCGCTCTTTCACCGCCGGCAGGTTCAGGGCCTTGGCGGTCTCCTGCTGCAGCCGGTTCACCACCTCGGTCGGCGTGCCGGTGGGCGCGAGCAGGCCGAACCACGAGCTGGCTTCGAACCCGGGCAGGTTGCCGGCCTCGGCCACCGTGGGCACGTCGGGCAGGGCCGATGAGCGCACCGCGCTGGTCACCGCGAAGGCCTTGAGGTTGCCGGCCTGGATGTGCGGCATCGCCGAGGGCAGGTTGTCGAACATCACGTCGATCGAGCCCGCCAGCAGATCGGTCAGCGCCGGTCCGGAGCCACGGTAGGGAATGTGCGTCATGAAGATGCCGGTGCGCGACTTGAACAGCTCGCCCGCCAGGTGGATGGAGGTGCCGTTGCCGCTGGAGGCCATGTTCAGCCGGCCGGGGTGTGCCTTGGCGTACTTCACGAAGTCGGCCACGCTGGTGATGCCCAGGGCCTGCGCCCGCTTGGTGCCCATCACCATCACGTTGGGCACGCCGGCCACCAGGGTGATGGGCGCGAAGTCCTTCTGCGGGTCGTAGGGCAGCTTGTCGTAGAGCGACTTGTTGATGCCGTGCGTGCCCACCGTGCCCATGAGCAGGGTGTAGCCGTCGCCCGGCGACTTGGCGACCACCTCGGCGCCGATGTTGCCGCCGGCGCCGGCGCGGTTTTCCACCACGAAGGACTGCCCCAGGGTCTTGCTCAGCTCGGGCGCCAGCACGCGGGCCAGGATGTCGGTGGTGCCACCGGGCGCGAACGGCACGACGATGCGCACCGGTTTGCTCGGCCAGGCGGCCTGCGCCCAGCCAAGGCCTGGCAGGCCCAGGGTGGCGGTGGCGGCGGCCAGGGTCCGCAGGTGGTGGCGGCGCGAGGCGGAAAACGGCTTGTCGTCCATGCGATGTCTCCTTGGGTGGCAAAAAGAAAAGCCGCCCGAGGGCGGCTTGCATGGAGCCGCCCTTTCGGGCGTGCGGCACGAAATCAGTCGGCGTACTGGCCGGCGCCGTCGATGGCGGCCTTGAGCTTGGCGATTTCGCTGGCCACGAAGGCCTTGTGGCCGGCCGGCGTGACGCGGTTGTCGGTCACCACGATGGCGCCCAGGTCGATCTGGCTCTTGATGAAGGCCGGGTCCTTCAGGGCCACCTGCAGGGCTTCGTTGAGCTTCTTGGTCACATCGGGCGGCGTGCCCTTGGGGGCGTACAGGCCGTGCCAGATGGTCAGGTTGAAGTCCTTGAGGCCCATTTCCTGCAGCGAGGGGTAGTCCTTGAGCAGCTTGTGGTTGTCCAGGCGCTTGGCGGTGGTGACCGCGAAGGCCTTCACGCGGCCGGCTTCGATCTGCGAGGTGGTGTTGGTGGTCTGGTCGCACATCACATCGACGTTGCCGCCGATGAGGTCGTTCATGGCCGGCGCGGTGCCGCCATAGGGGATGGTGGTCAGCGACTTGTCGAGCTTCATGGCGGACTGCCACATCAGGCCGCAGATGTGCGACGCGGAACCCAGGCCGGCGTGGGCCAGGTTGAGCTTGCCGCCGTTGGCGCGGATGTAGGCCTCGAAGTCGCGGTAGGTGTTGGCGTTGAGCTTGTTGCTGCCCAGCAGGGTCATGGGCACGTCGTTGATCGCGCCCAGGTACTCGAAGTCTTCGAGCGGCTTGAAGGTCTGCTTGCGGTACAGGCTGGTGGTGGCGGCCATGCCGATGTGCCAGACCAGCAGGGTGTAGCCGTCCGGCGCGGCCCGGGCCACCTTGGTGGCACCGATGGTGCCGCCGGCGCCGGCGGCGTTTTCCACCACGATGTTGGCGCCGCCCAGGGGCTTGCGCATGGCTTCGGCGAGGCGGCGTGCCACCAGGTCCGTCGGGCCGCCCGCGGCGAAGGGCACCACGAAGGAGATGGGCTTGTTGGGGAAGCCCTGCGCGAAGGCGCCTGACGAAATGCTTGCAGCCAAGGCCGCCAGGGCGAGGATCTTCTTCATACGATGCTCCTTGAGAGGTTGATTACCGGGCGATCGTAGCCCCGCCATCCCTTGTCCGTATCGCGGAAATTACTTAGCTCCGGGCCGGGGAAAACCCTCGTTGGCGCACTTTTGGCGTCAGTTTGGCGTCAGTTCCGCGATGGTTGCGGGGCTTTTCCTACTGGTAGCTGCGCGCGTCCTCGATCACCTTGCCGTCGTTGGGCAGGGAGCCCGGCTGGACGAGCTCGACCTGGGCGCGCAGCTTGGTGACCTCGCGCACGGCGG